>NZ_JBDSQY010000350.1:0-12117 GCF_039929585.1 Capsulimonas sp. | reverse complement strand
GTTGAGGGCGAGGAGGTTGGTCTGCTCGGCGATCTGCTCGATGGTGGCGACGATGCTTCCGATCTGCTCGGAGGAGCTTCCCAGCGCCTCGATGACCTGCGCGGACTGCGATACGGTCTTGTGGATGTTCTGCATACCCTGGACGGCGAGCGCGACGGTCTTGCCGCCGCTTGCAGCGGATTCATTGGCGAGACCTGCGGCCTTGGCGGCGGCCTCGGCGTCTTTGGCGACGTTTTGGACATCTTGCGCGAGCTGTTTGACCAGGCCGGCGCTGTCGGCGACGCTGCGGGCCTGAGCGCTGCTGCCACGGGCGACTTCGCTGGCGCCGCGCGCCGACTGGTCGCTGGCCTGGGCCACTTCCAGCATCACGCTGCTGATCTCTTCCGTTGCGTTGCCGATTTGCTGGCTTGCGTCCGCAACCGTGCCGGACGCCTGCGAGACTTGGGCGGCGTTTTCCTGAAGACTCAGGATCAAGCAGCTGAGCGCCGACTGGGACTTTCGGAACGAGCCGACAGTCGCATGGATCCGCCCGAGCATCGAATTGAATGTCCCGGCCATCGCGCCGAATTCATCTTTGGCGACGATCTCGAGAGGCTTCGTTTCTGTCACGATTGAGACCGTCAGATCTCCATGCTCCATCGCCGTGACGGCTGTGCTGAGGTTCGTGACGCAAACAGACTCCAGCGTTTCCAGCCGGTTCGACATCTGGGAAACGGACCGGACCATGTACCGTGTGATAAAGCTCCCGATCGCGCCGCTCGCCAGAGCGATGAAGACGATCAGGGAAATCGTGGTGCGCAGGCCGTCGTTCGCGGCCTTTGTGATCTGCGCGCTGTACCAGACGCCGTGCGTGTGGTTCCATTCGGTCATTGCCGTGACGGTGTCGCTGATGGCGTGGAACTGCGAGCGCATCGGCCCGTTCAGCAGATCGACGCTTTTGTCTTTTTCGCCGCGCGCGAGCATCGGCGTCCATGTCTCCTGCTGCGTAAGGTACGCGGCCCATTGATCTTTCAGCGTGGCGTAATTTTGTTTGTCGGCGGCGTCGCTCGCGGCCTCTCCGTAGGCGTCCAAAGCCGTGTTTGCTTTCGCCTGCGCCTTGGCGGCGTCGGATAGAAATTTGTCTCGGTCCGTCTGCGTTCGGGAGAGGATCGCCTGAAACTCGAGCGTGCGGACATGCCGCGCGCCGACGTGAAATTCGGCGAGCCGTTCGGTGCTGGTGAGCGAGTCCGACACGATGCTTTTCGCGATGCGGCTCATATGGGTCATCAGGCCGATCGCCGCGACTCCCAGAACCGTGGTGAGCAGCACGCAAAGTCCGAAGCCGAGGGAGAGTTTTGTCGCTGTTTTGCGATTGAGAAACCAGGTCATTATCGATACATCCTTGGGGTGATTTTATTAATTGGCATTATTTATTCGGCGCAAAGGCGCGAGATCATTAGGGGAATGAGGCGTTCCCGCACTTCCGTGAAGAGCGCCATCGGGTATACTGGAACCGATTTTCGACCATAACTAGCGAGGGACCCCATGAGCTTTAATAAGAAGACCGTCGAGGATATCGACGTCGCCGGCAAACGAGTGCTGGTGCGCGTGGACTTCAACGTGCCGCAGGACGAGACCGGCGCCATCACGGACGACCGCCGCATTCGCGCCGCTCTGCCGACCATTGAATATTTGATCGGCAAAAATGCGCGCGTCATTCTGGCCTCGCACTTGGGCCGGCCCAAAGGCGGGCCGGAGCCCAAGTACAGCCTGGCGCCCGTCGCGGCGCGCCTGGGCGAGCTGATCCACAAGAGCGTCCCGCTTGCGCCCGATTGTGTCGGCGAGGCGGTCAAGACGCAGGTCAACGCGGTGGCCGACGGCGATGTCCTGCTGCTGGAGAATGTCCGCTTCCATCCGGAAGAAGAGAAGAATGATCCCGCTTTCGCGACGGAGCTTGCGTCCCTGGCGGAAATCTTTGTCAACGACGCCTTCGGAACCGCTCACCGCGCCCACGCCTCCACGGAAGGCGTCGCGCATCACCTGCCCGCTGTCGCCGGATTCCTTCTGAAGAAGGAATTGGACTACCTCGGCGACAACGTCAACAACCCCAAGCGCCCATTCGTCGCCATTCTCGGCGGCGCCAAGGTGAAGGACAAGATCTCCGTCATCGAAGCCCTGCTGCCCAAGGTCGATACGCTCATCATCGGCGGCGGCATGGCGTACACCTTCTTCAAAGCGCAGGGCAAGGAGATCGGCAAGTCTCTGCTCGACGCCGGCAATATCGAGTTCGCAAAGCGGCTGCTGGCGGAGAATGGCGATAAGATCGTTCTTCCCGTAGACGTGATCGTCACGAACGGCAATCCGTTTGGCGGCGACGTCGACTCCCTGGACTCTAAGGCGGTTTCGGTGGACGCGATCCCCTCGGACTGGGAAGGCGTGGACATCGGTCCGGTGACGATCAAGGAGTTCACGGCGGTCATTCAGGGCGCCGCGACCGTGATCTGGAACGGCCCGGCCGGCATCTTCGAGATCCCGCGCTTCGCGGTCGGTACGAGCGGCGTGGCGAAGGCGCTGGCCGACAGCAAGGCGATCACGATCGTCGGCGGCGGCGATTCGGCGGCTGCGGTCGAGCAGCTCGGCTTCGCGGATCAGATGACCCACATCTCCACCGGCGGCGGCGCGTCGCTGGAGTTCCTGGAAGGCAAAGACCTGCCTGGCGTCTCGGCGCTGCAGGACAAGTAAGCGACACTGGGATCGGCGAGTGCGCCGGTCTCATTCTGTGAGGCGCGGCCGGCATACCGGCCGCGCCTTTTTTGTTTGTCGTGTTTTGATTGAGATTTGCGGACCAGCGAGCGAATACTCTGCAACCAAACATCCAGGTCCGTGTCTTATTTTATGGCGCGGGATGACGTCCCCGCGATCATTAGAGAAGGATTACACCCAGGCCGCCGTTAACTATGCGTTCACAGCGGTCCCGGGAAGAGTTTGCGAGGGGAATGAATGAGTGTGGGATATAGCGGCGGGACCTATGTTCCGCCTCGGAGCGTGAATTATGGCTGGATCGGTGAGTCCTGGAATCTGCTCACCCAGGAAGTCAGCCCGTGGATCATTTCCCAGATAATTTACATCGTTGCCGGTTTTGCGATAAGCTTTGTCATCTCCATGATATTGGTGATGGTCGGAGGCGGTGGGATGTCGGGCATGTGGCGGGGGCAGTACAGCTCGCCTTCACAGGAATCGTCCATCATGACGAACGCCGTCAGTTCTGTCTTCAGTCTGGCGATCAATGTATTTCAGGCGTCTGCCTATTACCGGATGGCGGTGAAGCAAGTTCGCGGCGAGCCGATTACGCTCAATGACGCATTTAATGGAGCGACGGGCTACTGGCAAATGCTGGCCGCGTTTATCCTGTTTGGTCTTTTGAGCTTTGCGGGATTGCTGGCGTGCGTGGTCGGGGTCTTCTTCGTGACGGGGCTTTTGATGCCGGCGCTGGCGCTGGTCGCCGACGGAGAAAGCGCGCCGCGCGCCATTTCTCGCTCCTGGGATGCGATGAAAGTCGATTGGGTCAACGCCGGTCTTTTTTCGATTCTATTCGCCGCGCTCTATTTAGTTAGCATGATCCCATGTTTCCTGGGCTTGCTGATCACCATCCCCATGATGTATCTGATCGCAGCCCTTGCGTACCGCGATATGATCGGAATGCCTGCTCGGTTTGCTCCAATGGATTATGGCGTCGCCCAGGCCGGCGTGTGGCCTCCGCCGCCTTCCATAGCGCCGCCGAATCCCCAAACGGGAGCTTGGCCGCCCCCAACGGGGCAAACGGGCGCGTGGCCGCCTCCAACAGGCCAAACCGGCGCGTGGCCACCGCCGCAGAGTGGGCAATCAGGAGCTTGGCCACCGCCACAGGGCGGCAATCCATCTGGGACATGGCCCCCGCCGCAGGATCCGCAGTCTTTCCCGGACGATCCGAATCGTCCGCAGGGCAATGTTTGACCGTTACGGCGACTAAATCAGGAGGAAATGCATGAGCGTATCAATGGGGAGCGGTTACGCGCCGAATCGGCGTGTTGATTTCGGATGGATCGGAGAATCCTGGCGGCTGTTCTCACAGTCGCCGGCGCCGTGGATTGTTCTGTTTCTGATCAATCTCGTCATCAACGGGATCCTTCGCACGACATTACACGCCGTATTTCCGAACCCCAATTTCTCGGGAAACACTCCGGGAATGCCTGCATGGGCGGGGGCGATGAATACACAGATGTCTCCTGCGGGCCAGATAGTGTCGTCACTGATCGGCTGGCCGATCAGTTCCTTTTTTGCGGCGTGTTTCTATCGGATGGCCGTGCGTCAAGTGCGCGGTGAAACCATCGGGACGGGGGATATGTTCGAGGGCGGGCCGTACTTCGTTCAAATGCTGATCGCCAATTTTGTTCTCGGCGTTCTTTATATTGGCGGCGTTATTGCCTGCTGTGTCGGTGTGTTTGCGGTTGCTGGTTTGATGCTTCCCATGCAGGCGATGGTGGCCGACGGCGTTCCCGCGATGGACGCGGTCACGCGCAGTTACAACGCCATGAAATCAGATTTGCTCAACGCCGCTCTGTTCAGCTTCGTGCTGGTGCTGGTGGTTTTGGCAGGCATCATCCCCTGCGGCCTTGGTTTGTTCGCCACCGTTCCCATGGCGTATCTGATGGGCGCGCTCGCGTATCGCGATATGGGAGACATGCCGGGCATTACGCCTTTTGCTCCGGATTATGGAGCGCCGCAGCCGGGCGCCTGGCCGCCTCCGCCGAACACGGGAGCCTCCGCAGGCTTCGGTCAACCAGGCGGCGCACCGCAATTTGGCCAGCCGCCGGCGCAAAGCAATCAGCCGGGCGCCTGGCCGGCGCAGCCGAGCAATCAGCCTGGTGCGTGGCCTCCGCCGCAGGCTCCGGATCAGCCGAGTTCTGCGCTTCCGTCTCAAGGCGCGGCCCCGAGTGACTGGCCCGCGCAGAGCACTCCGCCGCCGTTTGGGCAGACGCCTCCGACTGATCCGCAGTCGCCGCCGGACGATCCGAATCGGCCGCTCGGCGGCGTTTAATCGAATTGCGAATTCTCTCAATGGCCGACGGCGCGAACGCGCTCGCCGGCCATTGGAATATTAAGCGAAGGGATTGAAGGAGTCGCTTGCCTGCTTGGTGAATAAACGGACCGTCGTTCTATATCGTTGTCGATGGAGGATCAGTCCATGAGTACGGGATATGCCGGCGCGGGAACTCACCATCCGCGCAAAGTGAGTTTCGATTGGCTTGGCGAAGCGTGGAAACTTTTCACGTCCCACGCCCCTCTGTGGATCGCCGCGACCATCGTGGCGGTTTACGCACCCCTCTGCATTGATTTATTTGTCATCCTCGCTGTCGGTGTTTCGCAGAAGATCGCCGGCGGCGGAGGCGTGTGGTATGCGATTACCCATATGCCCGCGGGACTGACATTCGGCCTGGCGCTGCTAAATGCGGCTTATTCGGCTTTTGTGTATGGCGGACTCGCGTTGATGGCGCTGAAGCAGGCGCAGGGCGAGCCCGTTTCATTTCGGGATATCTTCTCGGGCGGCCCGCTGTTTGGCCGCATGCTGGTCTTTGGCGTCGTTTATTCCCTGCTCATCGGCGCCGGCTCTTTGTTTCTGGTGCTGCCGGGCGTTTTTCTCGCCGGTCTGTTGCTGCCGGCCATTGCGCTCACGGCGGCCGGAGCGTCGCTGGGGGACGCCTTGCCGCGCAGCATGAAAGCGATGTGGCCCGATCGGTTTATCGCGATGGGCTTGGCGTTTGTTCTGGGAACATTGACGCTGATCGGCTCCGGCTTTCTCACCCTCGGTCTGCTGGCGGCCGTGCCGCTGTGGTTCTTAGTCTCCGCGCTGGCGTACCGGGATATGATCGGTATCCCGGCTCCCGAAGTATCGCTGGATGATATTTTAGGAACCGTGGAGCCGGGACGGGGCGTATACCTGGGAGGAGACGCCGAGTTTGGATACTCGGCGGGGCAGCCAACGGCGCAGTCGCTGTCCGGTGAGCCGATTGATACGGAGATGGGATCGCCGTCTCCGCCTGCGCTATGAAAAATTCTTTTCGGAAAATCGCGATCGTAATTTGCGCACTAGTTATTGCGGGCGCAGCGTGTTTTCAAGCTTTTGCTCTTGCATTGACCGTCGGCGTCGTCGCGGGAGCGTTTCTTTTGGTTTCCGGAATGGCGAGCGGCGGCTCGCTCGGCAATGCGCGGAAATTCGGAGATGCGCCCGCTGACCAGTCCACCCGGATCGGCGTGTCTCTGGCCGCTGCCGGGATTGCCGCCGCTTCGCTGGGGCAATCCCACTTCCCGTTTCCATTTCGCGTGTTTTACGGGATCTGTCTCGCCGTGGGCTGCATCACTGCGGTTGTTCTCGCGATTCGGATGGCGAAGTAAGAAGTCTTTGAGAACCCCTGAGTTCAATACCAGGCAGGCGTGACTTCCTCTTGCCTTTTCCACCGTCACCGGCTATACTATCCCTACAACGATGAACCTCCTTATCGGCGCCAAAACGGATCTGGGCAAACGATCCAACAATGAAGATTTTTATGCGGTCCTAGATGTCAAGCAGAGCCATCTGCGGGCCGACGGAGTGATGATTGTCGCGGACGGTATGGGCGGGCGCAACTTCGGCGAAACGGCCTCCACTGCGGCGGTCGAGGCGGTTGCGGAGACGCTCGTCGACCTGCTGGACGCGCATCGCGACGATGAGATCGACGTGCAGGACGCGCTCGATTCGGCTCTGCGCAAGGCGAACGCCAAGGTCTATGAGCTGTCGCGCGAGGGTGAGCATTCCGAAGGCATGGGCACGACATGCGTCACCGCCGTAATCAAGGACGGGCAGCTTTATATCGGCCACGCGGGCGACAGCCGCGCGTATATCATCCGTAACCAAAAGATCGAGCAGGTGACCGACGATCATTCGTATGTCGCCGAGCAGGTTCGCGCCGGAGTGATTACCGAGGAGAGCGCGCGCAAGTCGCGGTTCCGCAACGTCATTACACGCGCTGTAGGCATCGAGCCGGCGATCACGCCGGACGTTGCGCGATATCCCTTGTCGGGGATCGACGCGGTGCTGATCTGTACCGACGGGCTGACCGGCCCGGTGCGGGATCCAGATATCGAGCGTATCCTTCTGGCGGCCCCCAGCGCGCAGATCGCCGCCGACAAGCTGGTGGCGATGGCGAAGAACAACGGTGGAAGCGACAATATTACCGCCGTTGTCGTCCGATTTTCGGAGGGGCCGATCGTGCCCGACGCCGCGATGCCCGAAGTCGAGGATCAGAACGATTTCCTGAACCCCAAGAAATGGCGCGCGCCGCGCACTCCGCGCCCGGCGGGACAGTCGGTCCTGGTGGGGCTTCTGCTGCTGTTTATCGCCAGCACGATCTATCTGACCAGCATCGCCATGGACGCCGGTTACGAATGGCAGGCGGCCTGGCCGCCGCTCGCCAAGCCGCTTCCGCCTCCTGTCCGTCTCCATGACTTCCAGCATTTGACTTACAAAGCTCCCGAGACGTTTTACGAGACGGCGGTGCGCGGCGGGCCGCTCACTTATAGCGACGCCGAGAATACCGTCTCCGCCGTCACTCAGGCCGGCGATATCGTGGCGCTTGCGCCCGATGGCAAAACGAATTACAAATTCCCACTGGAGACGACTGCGTCTTCTGAAGAAAGCGGCGTCGCTGCAAAGAAGCCTGGCGCCGCTCTGAAGAAGCCCATAGAGCTGAACGTCCATTTCGCCACGGATTCGCAGGGTAATCTGTATGTCGCCGATGCCGCCGGCAAGAGCATCGTGAAGTACAAAGCTTCGGGCGACAAAATCGGCCCCATCGCCAAGGGCCATCTGACAAGCCCCGAATCGATCGCGGTTTCCGCCGACGGCACGGTCTATGTCGTCGATGGCGGACATTTGATGGCGATCCATCCCGCCGCCAAAGCGGCTCACTAACGCAAGGCCCACGAGCCGCTGATGTCTCTCGGAATGCTTGGAAAATATGAACGCCTGGATGTGCTGGGGCACGGGGCGTCGGGGATCGTCTACCTCGCCAAGGATACGCTCCTGGGCAAGCTGGTGGCGATCAAACATATCGCCGCGCAGGGAGAAGACCGGGATCGGTTTCTCGAAGAAGCGCGCGTATTGGATCGCCTGCGCCATCCCAATATCGTCCAGGTGAACAGCGTCGACATGATCGACGGCAAAGTCGTGCTGGATATGGAGTATGTAGCCGGCAGCAACCTTCAGGATGTGCTGCGTCGCACGCCGCAATTGCCGGTCGCCGACGCCGTTGGTATCGCCGCGCAGATCTGCGACGGCCTCGCCTTCGCCCACACGAATCGCACCGTCCACCGCGACGTCAAACCCGCCAACATCATTATCTCCCACGAAGGCGACGTCAAGCTCGTCGATTTCGGCCTCGCCGAAGTGCTCGGCACCAACTCGTTCGCCGGCGGGGCCGGCACCTTCGCATATATGGCCCCCGAGGATTTCCACGCCGAGGAGCTGTCCGATCGCCAGTCGGATATCTGGGCGGCGGGCGTCATTCTCTACGAAATGCTCTCCGGCCGCCGTCCGTTCCGTGTCGCTCATCCGAAAGACCCCTTCGCTTGGAAGCGCGCCGTGGATGAGGATCCGTACACGCCGATCACCCAGGAACGCCCCGAAGTCCCTGAGGCGCTCGACCGAATCGCCGCCAAAGCCCTTGCCCGCGACAAGCGCGATCGCTACGCCGACGCCGCCGAAATGGCCCGCGACTTGCGCGCTCTGGGCCTCGCCGCGACACGCTCGGCGCTGGCGGAAGATCTGTCCGCGTCCAGCATCGCCGGAACATCACGCGATTTGGAAGAGCCGACCATCGCCGGGATCGACTTCCGAGCGGGACGCGCCGCGCAGGCTGTGGACGAAGACGGCGAAATGGCGACCGTGGCTGCCGGCGCTCTTGCCGGGTTTGCGTTTCTTCCGGACATCGACGCCTTTTTAGCACTGGCTCCCGAGCAGTGGGACGCCGCGCGCGCGGCCTTGCGAAACGGCGCGCTCGCCCAGTGGCTGCGCGCGATCGGCGAGATCCCGCTGGCCGCGACCGCCGAGGAGATCGCTCGCGACCTTGCTCGCGATCCCGATGACGCCCTGCGTGACTTCCTCTACCGGGCCGGCCTCGATACCTCAACGGAAGCCCGAAACGGGTTCGAAGAGGGCAGCCGCCGCATCAAGGAAGGCCAGTTCGCCGAAGCCGCCGGCCTGCTGCGCCGCTCCACGCGTCTGGACCCCAGCCGTCCCGCCGCCTATGAACGTCTCGCGCATGCTCTGCGTACCCAAGGCGATGCGTCCGGGGCGCTGCAAGTGCTGGAAGAGGCCGTCACCCGCCATCCTGGCGACCGCGTGCTGAGCCGCGAGCTAACCAGCCAGGCCGGCGCGCGCCTGACGTTGAGCGCGCAGACGGTCAATTTTGGCGTGATGCGCCAGGGCGAGAAGCGCACACAGCGCGTCCTGCTGCGCAACGCCGGTACGGGCGTGATTCAGGGCCGAGTCGGCGCCGCTCCGGGCTGGGTCGAGGTGGAGCCGCGAACCTTCACCACGCGCCAGCGCCAGCAGCTGTTGTTCACCGCGCACACGGAAAATGTTTGGCAGACGCCTGCCGAGTACCATGAGACGGTCGTGCTGGAGACAAGCGCCGGCCGGCACGAGGTCATCGTACAGGCAACAGTGCTGCCTGCCCGACTCGGCTTCGCCAAGATCTTCTATTGGTACATTCCCGTCTTGATCTGCGCCCTGCTGCCGCTGCTTGCGGGACTCGCCGCGCCGCATACCTTCGCTCCCGGCGTCCGTCATCTGTGGGAGCCGGGCGCGGTGGCGAGCGGTCTGCTCTGCGGTTCGCTGTTCGTGCTCGCGACCGCCGCCGACACCGTCGGCAAGTATCGGCTGTTCCCATTGCTGCTGCTTTCACTGAGCATCCTTGGCGCGACCGCCATTGGCCGCGGTCTGGGGACTTACGAGGATCATGCGGCGCGGGAAATGCTTGTTCGCGCCACGCCGCCGATCTTCATCGTACTTGTGATGCAGGTCGTCGCCCAGGCGCGCGACCCGCGAGGCTGGGGGCGCTGGCCGATCTGGGCGCTGGTGACCTGCGTGGTCGGCGCGGCGGTCGCCTATATGATCGCGCATGGGTGACCTATTCCCCCGCCGAAGTAAACTTCGGCCTCCCCTTTTCCCAGCAAGGCCCTTCGGGCGGGAAAAGGGGTGCTAATAACTTGCTTTCAGGCGAGTGTTCCGGGTTGTGAGAAGAGTTTAGGCATGGCCAATTCTTCGTGGGCAACGACAAAACTCGCCTGAGCTGTAATGATGAACACCCCTTTTCCCGGGCTTTAGCCCTTCACTGGGAAAAGGGGGAAACGCGCTAAAGCGCGGGGGAATAGGTCCCGAACTCTATGCCAAAACAGTCCATCGTCCTCGCGCTCGATATGGGAACGTCTTCCGTGCGCGCCATGCTGTTCGACACCCGGGGCCGCGCGCTGCCTGGTCGCGAGCAGCAGATGCCGTATGTTCAGCAGACGACTTCCGACGGCGGTGTGGAGACGGACGCCGAGTCACTGCTGATGCGGACGGTGGAGTGTATTCGCCGGCTTTTGCGCGCGTCTGACAAAGAGACGAAGGCGAATATCGCGGGCGTGGGGATCTCGTGCTTCTGGCATAGTCTGGTCGGTGTGGACGGCGCCGGTCGCGCGGTGACGCCTGTTTACTCATGGGCGGATATGCGCTCCGCGCCGTATGTCGCGGAGCTTCGGGAGGCGCTCGATCCAGAAGATTACCATGGCCGAACGGGGTGCGTGCTGCACCCGTCGTTCTGGCCCGCCAAACTGCTCTGGCATGCCTCGGCGCACCTTGAGCGCGTGGACCAAGTCGCACGCTGGATGTCCTTCGGCGAGTATCTGGCGCTGCGGCTGTTCGGTTCGGCAACTTGCTCGATTTCGATGGCGTCCGCGACGGGGCTTTTCAATCAGCATACGGGAGATTGGGACGAAGCGACGCTCGGCGCACTGCCGATCCGTCACGATCAGCTCAACTCGCTCAGCGATCTGGCCTCGACGCAGGTGGGGATCGTCCCGGAGTTTCGCCGAGGGCTGAGCGCGGTCGCGGAGATTCCCTGGCTCCCGGCGGCGGGCGACGGCGCGTGCTCCAACATCGGCGGGGGGGGGACTGGCGATCAAAGAATCGCGCTGAATATCGGAACGTCGGCGGCGATGCGTATTGTTGTGAATGCTGAGAATTTGACCATTCCCAAGGCGCTCTTTTGCTACCGAGTCGATCGCAAGCGCGCCCTGCTGGGCGGCGCCTTCACCGGCGGCGGGAATATCTACGCCTGGCTGGAGAAAACAGTACAGCTTGGCGACCACACCCGGGCCGGCGCCAAGATCCTGGCGGCGATGGCCCCGGACATCCACGGCCTTACCGTGCTTCCGTTCTGGGCCGGGGAGCGCTCGCCCGGCTGGCATTCGTCCGCGCACGCCGCGATCGAGGGCATGAACCTGCATACGACGCCGCTCGATATCCTGCGCGCAAGCTTAGAATCTGCGTCGTATTGCTACGACACCGTTCGCGCCGAGATCCAGCGCTCGTTCCCGCAGGCCAAAGAGATCGTCGCCTCCGGCGGCGCCTTGCAGCACGATCCTATCTGGACCCAGATCCTGGCCGACGTCTTTGGTGTTCCGATCAACGTGAGCAAGGCCTTCGAAGCGTCCAGCCGAGGCGCGGCGCTGCTGGCGCTGGAGACACTAGGATTGATCCCGGATGTTGCGGTCGTATCGCCGGTGAAGGGGAAGACCTTTACGCCGTCCGAGGCAAACCACAAGGTGTATCAAGAGGCGCGTAAGCGGTATGATGCGCTGTATGCGCGGGTGCTGGGGTAGGGGCGCGTGGGTATGAAGCCCATGACGTAAAGAACCGCCCCATTAAAGACACGCGGGTATGAAACCCACGCCTGGGAGCGGTAAGAACCGCTAACCGTCCGTGCCGGACGGACTTGAATGAAAACCATTCGACAATAGCCAATTTTGTCCGTCCGGCACGGACGGTTAGATGCGAAGCATCTCCCAGACGTGGGTTTC
>NZ_JBDSQY010000349.1:0-19491 GCF_039929585.1 Capsulimonas sp. | reverse complement strand
GACGATCCGCCCGCCGGCATACGCATACAAAAGAAACAGAAGCGTGTAGAACGCCAGGTAAATCCAGACGGGGTTCAGCAGATAATCGCGCTGGGAGAGATAGCGGTAAACGCCAAGCGTATCGGCGCCGACGGCCAGCAAGGCCAGATAGGGCAGGACACTCGGCTGACGGAATATTCGCGAAAGGCTCTGCATTGTGCGGACTTATGGTTCCTCAATAGACGTACGTACGGTCAATCCCCAGCAACCTGGACGTCCAAAGGCATGCCGAAGGTCTTTTCGAACGCGGGCGCCTGCGCCAGCGCAGCCCAGAACTCCAGCTGCGCGTCGCTGGAGCTGATCAATGTCATCCGAATTCGGTCCGGCTTCGTGAGACGCCGACAGCGGACATCTTTCACCTGCGCAAGATGCCCACGGTCCAGCGCCTCGGCGAGACGCAAAGCGCAGGAAAGGATTCGAACGAGCTTGCGCGTCTTCACATCCAGCTTCTCAAACGTCGGATGCTTCATGCGCGGGACGCCCTTACGGTGGTAAAGCGCCAGACACGCCATGATCTCGACTTCGCGGTCATTGAACCCGAGCAGCTCGGAGTGTCGGATGATATAGTACGAATGCTGCTGATGATCGGTGTGCGAGATAAAGAAGCCACAATCATGAAGAAGCGCGGCGTACTCCAAAAGCTCGCGGGACCGGCCGTAATCGTGCAGCCCGAGCGCCTTCCACTGATCGAACAGGCGCAGGGACAGGTGGACGATATGCAGGGCGTGCGCTTCATCCACATTCGTCGCACGCATTAGCTGCTGGATCGAGCCGCGCCGCGCGCCCACGGTTTCATGCACGGCGGCGCCGCCGGCTTCGCGCCGCAGATGGTCGACGACGATCCCCTCGCGCACTCCCCGATCGGAAATACGGATGCTCGTCGCGCCCACCGTCTCCATCACTGTCTGCAAAATCGCGGCGCCGCCGATAATAATGTCCGCGCGCTCGGGGTTGATCCCTGGCACACGCCGCCGCTGCTCCATCGGCAGCGCGCAGAGGCGCTTGGTGATCGCCTGAAGATCAGTCAGCAAAAGCTCATGATTGCGAAACGAGGTCGGGATCGCGCCGCCGCTTGCGTGAGCAGCGATCTCCGCCAGATTAATCGCCGTGCCGGACGAGCCGTACATCACCGAAAACCCTTCGGCGGCGATGGCGCGCGCGGCCGGCGCCAGGGCGGACTGCACCTCGCGCTGGAGCAGCGCCCAGTTCGCAGGCGACACGGGCTTCGAAGGATCGTCGACAAATCCCGAGGTCATCCGAATGGCGCCCAGCTTCAAGCTGTCCAGATAATAAAAACGATTGGAATCGCCGACGATCAGCTCGGTCGAGCCGCCGCCGATGTCGATAAACAGCGCCTTCTTGCCGGCCGGGATCTCCACTCCGCTGGAGACGCCCAGATAGATCAGACGGGCTTCTTCCTGGCCTGAAATAACGCGCACGTCCAGATCGGCCAGCTCCCGCACCTTCTCCACAAAATCATCCCGATTGTCCGCCTCGCGAGCCGCCGCCGTCGCCAGCGCCACGATTTCCGTGGCGCCGTACCCACGCGCGACTTCCGCAAAGCGAGCGCAGACCAGCGCGCCCCGCGCGATGGCCTCTTCGGTCAATTTGTGACGGACTTCGCCGCCGGATTTCTTCGTCCGGTGCTTCGGCGTCTCCGCAAACTCGCCTTCGCCCAAACGCACCACTTGCTTCTGCGACGCGAGTACATTCCAGGCAAGTCCTTCCTGCAGTTCCACGACCGCAAGACGGATCGAATTCGTTCCAATATCCATGGCTGCAAAGATACGCATATGGTGGATATCATAGCATTCCGTGCGCGCCGCCGTCAAGGATAGCGAATCCTGGGGAAGAAGAGTTCCCAGCGCGGATTGGAACGGCAATCACATCGCCAAACACGTCCGACCGAGTATAATCATCAACAGCTCTCTCATCCCAATCGTCAGGAAATCCCCATTGTACGCCGCAGTCGTCGTTCAGCTTGAAGCGCCCGGTTTGAACCAGCCGTTCACCTACCGGATTCCGGACGCCATGACGCTCCATATCGGAGACGCCGTGGTGGTTCCGTTCAGCGGGCAGCTGGCGGTGGGCTATGTCGTAGGTCTCAGCGCCGAGCCGCCGGAGGAAATCGCGGCGGCGAAGATCCGGGCGGTGACGGCGCGGATCGAGAACGGGTCGGCCTTCGACCGCGAGCTTTTTGAACTGGCCGAGTGGGTCGCGCGGGAGACCCTCTGCGACTTGCAGGAGGCCGTGCGGCTGATTGCGCCGGAAGTGCTCGGGAGCGCGATCAAGACGACGCTGACCCTCGCCGACGACTGGGGAGACCTTCTCGCCCTAACTCGCTCGCAACCACAACACGCGGTGGCGGACGCGCTGGCCTCCCTCGGCGGTTCGGCGACGCCGGCGCAGGTCTCCCGTCTTCTTCCCTCCCTCAAAGTCGGTCCGATCGTTTCGGAACTGCGCAAAAAAGGCGTGCTGACGGAAACCCGCTCGGTCAGCCTGCCCAAAGCGCGAGAAAAAAAGGTGCGCGTTTTGCGCCTGGCGGTCGACATAGACGTCGCCGAGGAAGAAGCGACGCGTCTGGAAAAAACGCGCGCCAAGAAGCAGGCGGAGATGCTGCGCGCATTGATCGAAAGCTCTGCTCCAGCCTCATTATTAGGAGCGCCGCCGAACGCCGGCATCGCCGTCGGACCGGGCGCGCACGCCTCCGCCCGCGCGCTCGCCGAAAAGGGGCTTGCCGCCTACGCCGAAGCGACAGTCCAGCGCAACCCGTTTCGCTTCTTCGGCATGGTTTCCGACACCGCGCCGCCGCTCACGGACGCCCAGGCGACAGCGACAAAGGAGATTGGCGCGCACATCGCCCTGCAGGATGGCTCCGTGACGCTTTTGCATGGCGTTACGGGTTCGGGCAAAACCGAAGTCTATTTGGATTTGGTCGCACGCACGCTGGCGCAGGGTCAAAACGCGCTGATCTTACTCCCCGAAATCGGCCTGACCACTCAGTTATTGGATCTCTTCAAGGCCCGCTTCGGCGAGGACGATGTCGCGGTCCTGCACTCAGCTCTGTCGCTGGGCGAACGGTACGACGAATGGCAGCGCATCAAGAGCGGCGCCGCGCGCGTGGTGCTGGGCGCACGCTCGGCGGTCTTCGCACCCGTGACGCGCCTGGGCCTGATCGTGATGGATGAAGAACACGACGGCTCCTACAAACAAGACTCCTCCCCACGCTACCATGCTCGCGACGCCGCGCTTCGACGCGCGGAGCGTTCGGGCGCCATTGTCGTACTGGGAAGCGCGACGCCGTCGCTGGAAAGCTTCTACCGGGCGAAAACGGGACGTTACGGTCTGGTGACGCTGTCCGAACGGATCAGCAGCCGTCCGCTGCCGCCGGTTCATATCGTCGATTTAAGGGAAGAATTTCGTAAAAAGCCGGAGCAGCGTAAGTTCTCTCCGAAGACCGAGGGGAGCGCCGCGGAGGAAGAAGCGCCATCGCCGGCGCGCTCGATCTTCAGCGAAGCGCTGATGGACGCCATTGGAGATCGTCTCGAACGCCAGGAACAGACCATTCTGTTTCTCAACCGCCGCGGCTTCGCGACGTTTTTGCTCTGCCGGGACTGCGGCCACACGCCGGTCTGTCCGAACTGCGATGTGTCGCTGACGTATCACCACGGCGCGCGGCTGCTCCAGTGCCACCACTGCGACTTTCGCGCGCCCGCCCCGGCGGACTGCCCCATCTGCGGCGGACTGCGCATCCGGCCCTTTGGGCTGGGCACAGAAAAAGTCGAAGAGGCCGTGCATCAAGCGTTCCCGGAGGCGCGTACCCTGCGCATGGACCGCGACACGATGGCTCGCAAGGGCGCGCACGCGGAGACCTTGCGCACGTTCCGACGCGGCGAAGCGGATATTTTGATCGGTACGCAGATCGTGGCGAAGGGGCTGGACTTCCCGAATGTCACTCTGGTGGGCGTTGTCAGCGCCGATACGGCTTTGAATGTCCCGGACTTTCGGTCCGGAGAGCGGGCGTTCCAATTGCTGACCCAGGTCGCGGGGCGCGCGGGACGCGGGACACGGCCCGGCGAAGTGTTCGTGCAGACCTTCAGCCCCGAGCACACGAGCGTTCTGCGCGCCGCCGAACACGATTATTTAAACTTTTACGCCGAGGAGATCGAGACGCGCCAGGAGCTCAGCTATCCGCCGTTCTCCCATATGGCGAACCTCGTGATCTCGGACGAAGACGAAACCCTGGCGGCCGCGCGCAGTCAAACCATCGTGGAAACATTGCGCCAATCGATTGAGACACAAAACCTGCCGGTGACGCTGCTGGGGCCGGTGACATGCCCGCTGGCGCGCCTGCGCAATCGGTACCGATGGCATATCGTCGCACGCACTCCCAGCAAGGCGACGCTCCTCAAGGCGCTTCGGGGGATGCTGAGCGCCCTGAGCGCCTCGGACCGGCAAGGCCTGTCTCTTGATATTGATCCGCTCACAATGCTATAATCAAGGTTAGTATTCATATATATCGTAGAGATACGCCGCTGTGTCGGCCTGCGGGAGAGCACGATCCATGGCGAAGACCGCCGCGAAATTGACGGAATTGATCCGGGCCGACGATCCTATCGTGAAGTACGAAGGCGAAGGCGAACGTATCCTTCGGGAAAACTCGAAGCCGGTGGCGCAGTTCACCGAGGACATCGCCGAGCTTGTCAGCCGCATGGAGACGATCATGCGCGACGCCAACGGAGTCGGTCTCGCCGCGCCGCAGCTTGGAATTTTGAAGCGCATCTTCGTCTATGACGCCGGAGACGGCTTCCACGCCATTATCAACCCCAAGATCTTACAGCGCAAAGGCGAGCAGCTGGGCGTCGAGGGCTGCCTTTCCATTCCGGGCCTGTACGGTGATGTCCTGCGCGCCAACGAAGTGGTCGTCAAGGGCATGGATCAGTACGGCAACCCGGTCCGCCTGCGCGAAGAGGGCCTCGGCGCCCGCGTGATCCAGCACGAGTTCGATCACCTCGAAGGCATCCTATTCATCGACCGCGCGGACCCGGATTCTCTGCGCTGGGGACGCGGCGACGATGATGATGACGGCGACGAAGACGAGGATGAGGGCGAGCCCCCCAGCACGCGCGAATAATATGCAGATTCTTTTTCTCGGAACATCGCCCTTCGCCGTTCCCGCTCTTCACCGCCTGCTTCATGAGTCCAAGCATACGATCCTCGGGGTCGTCACGCAGCCGGACCGTCCGCAGGGACGCGGCGGCCGCGTTTCCAGCACGCCCGTAAAGATCGCGGCGCTCGAAGCGGATCTGCCGATCTACCAGCCGGAAAAAGTTCGCGCCAAGGCGTTCGTGGAGTTCGTCCGCGAAATGCAGCCGGATTGTCTTGTCGTCGCCGCGTTCGGACAGCTGATCCCACAGCGCATGCTCGACATCCCTCGCTATGGCGGGATCAATGTCCACGGATCGCTGCTCCCCCGCTGGCGCGGCGCCGCGCCCATGCAGTATTCATTGATGGCCGGCGACGCCGAAACCGGCGTCACAACGATGCAGATGGACGCCGGTCTGGATACCGGCGACATGCTGATGCGCGCTGTGCTTCCATTGACGGAAGAAGACAATTTGGGGACGATCGAAGGCAAACTCGCGGCGCTGGGCGCCGATCTGCTGATCGAGACGCTGGCGGCCCTGGAGCGCGGCGATTGCCCGAGAATTCCTCAGGATCCCGCTCTGGTCACGCAGTCCCCATCGCTGCCGCCGGATATCGGCGCGTTCGACTGGGCAAGGCCCGCACGCGAACTGCACAATCTGATGCGCGGCGTGACGCCCAAGCCTGGCGCCTACACGATCTGGCAGGGCAAGCGTCTCAAAATTACCGAGGCGAGCGTCCGTGAGGATGTGAGCGGCGAGCCGGGCGCCGTGATCTCCGTGGATAACTCGGGAGTGACTGTGGGCGCGGGCGCACAGAGCCTGCTGCTGCGGGAAGTGCAGCCGGAGAGCAAGGGACGGATGGCGGCGGGCGCCTGGGCGCGCGGCGCGCGGGTGGCTAATGGGGACCGTTTCGAGAGCATCGTTCGACAGGACACACAGGGGGCGACAGATGGAAACGCTGGATGAACGGATACAGCGAGGCATCGCCTTCAAGATCGATGGGCGATACGACGAAGCCGTGGAAGAATTTCGCTTGATCCTCGCGGATCACCCGCAGCACTCCGAAGCGCACCACCAGCTGGGCCTTGTCTACGGTTTCAGCGGCATGTTCGATGAATCCGTGTCGGAGCTGGAATCCGCGACCCAATTGGCGCCTTCCAATATCCTGGCGCGCAACGACCTGGCGCTCACCTACACCATGCTCGGGCGATACGACGAAGCCAAGGCGGAGTTCGCGCGTGTCCTGGAGCGCGACCGCGAAAACGACATCGCGCTGCGCAACTTGACTTATCTCCCCTGACCTCACAACAATACGCAACACTGGATGGCGCCCGATGATGTCACGCATTCGCATGAGCGCGCTGCCGGCGCTCATTCTTGCACTGCTTCCGATCCTGCTGCTCTGGCGGGTCGTGTTTCTGGGCGAAGCGTTCGTCCCCGCCGATCTCCAGCGTGATATTGCGCCCTGGCGCAATGCCGCCGATACGCACCTGCCGCCCTGGAACCCACTGATGTGGGACGGCGTGGCCGAGTTCTATCCCTGGCGCTTCTTCCTCTCCCGCTCAATCCATGAGGGTTACCTCCCCCTCTGGAACCCACACCAATTCTGCGGGACCCCATTCGTGGGCAACTCGCAGTCCGCCATTTTCTACCCGTTCAATACGCTCTTCGTTGTGCTGCCCGTCACGGCGGCGTTTGGCGTGAGCGTCCTGCTGCACCTCTTCCTCACGGGCGTCTTTCTCTATGCGTTTCTCCGATCGTCTCCGCTTGGCTTGAGCCGCAGCGCGGCGCTGGCGGGCGCGGTAGTCTGGCAGCTCTGCACGTGGCAGGTCTCATGGCTGGCCTTGCCGACATTTCTTTGCGTCTCGACCTGGCTCCCTTTGGCGCTGCTATTGACCCAGCGCCTTGCCGACCGCCCCACCCCGCTCCGAGCCACGATGCTCGGCGCGAGCCTCGGGCTGATGCTGCTGGCCGGACATCTCCAGATCTGCCTGTATTGCTATCTGCTGGTGGGAGCCTATGCGCTCTGTATCGCGCTGCCCTCGGCGCGCGGACGCAGCCGCAAGGCGCTGCTGGGGAGCGCGGGGCTTGCGGCCGGGATCATGCTCCTGATCGGCGCAGCGCAGCTGCTGCCATCGGTAGAGCTATCGCGGATGTCGCACCGTATTGGCGGAACACCGACGTGGGAAGGATATCAGGGCTACACCAAGCTCGCGGTTCCGGCCTACCATCTGGCGTCGATCTTCGCGCCGGACTTCTTTGGCAACCCCACCGTGGGGAGTTATTGGGGCTACACGAACTACGCCGAGAACGCCGCGTATGTGGGCGTGCCGGCGCTGCTGCTGGCGCTCGTGGGGCTGATCGCCGGCTGGCGCCCGAGTAAGCCGATACGATTCTTCGGAGTATGCGCCGCCCTGTCGCTGCTGATCGCAACCGGCACGCCCGTCGACGCCGTCCTGTTCTTCGGCATCCCGGGCTTCGCGCAGACTGGATCGCCGGGCCGCATTCTCGTTCTCTGGTCGTTCTGCGCCGCCATTCTGGCGGCGTACGGCGCTCAGGCCGTAATCGGCCAACTGCGTGAAACGAAGCCCGCCGCGCTGCTTGCCAAAGCCGGCGGCGCACTGCTGGCGCTCTTAGTGATTGTCACGGGATACACGTTCTGGTGGATCGGCAAGAATGCCCCGGCAGGCGCGATCTCGACCATTCTTGCGACGGAGGGCGACTTGTGGCGTCTTCCGGTCGGACTTCTGTTCGCCGCCGGGATCCTCCTGTACCTCGCGCGCGGCGCCAAAATGACGCCGCGCATGGCGGGGGGCGGCCTAGTCGTAATCCTTGCGCTGGACCTGCTGCTGGCCGGGATCGGTTATAACCGCTCCACTGTCCCGGCGAACGTCTACCCCACGACGCCGCTGATCGCCTTCCTCCAGCAGCATGCGGGAACCGACCGGATCATGCCGGTGAACAGCAGCTGGAGCATCGATCCCACGCATCCCCCGCGCGCGATCCTGCCGCCGAACGCCGCCATCGTCTACGGCCTTTACGACACCCAGGGATACGACTCGCTCTTCCCGGGCCAGTATATGGCGTTCGCGGCGGCCATAAACGGCGATGGCAAGCCCCCCTCGCCACAGGAAAACGGCAACATGGTCTTCACACGCGGCTTCGGGACCGAACTGTCGCGCATGGCCTCCGCGCGCTATCTCGTCTCCCGCGAGCCGCTTCCCACATCCGACACCGCGATTACGTCCGTGTACACGGGCGCTGACGGCTATGTCTATGAGGACAAGTCCGCCGCGCCGCGCACATCCGTAAACGATGGGCCAAACCGTTTGATACTGACTGCCGCAAACGACTCGCCGCAAGGGGTCGTCGTCAACGATCAGTGGTTCCCAGGCTGGCGCGCACGCCGCAGCAGGACCGCAGCGATGGTTGCACATGGACCACAGGTGTTCCAAACGGTATCGGGAGTTCGAGAGGTGATACGGAGAGGTGAGCAGATCGAGATGCGATACGCGCCCAGCTCCGTCCAGGTCGGCATGTACGCTCTGTGCATGGCGTGCGCTTTATTGGCGTTCACAATTTCGCAGGCAACGACAAAACAAAAGCGCGCCGCACGGCCGTAATCACGGTCGTACAACACGCTTATCCGAAGTCATTGTAGCCTAAGAACTGGACCGATCACGACTTAAGGGACGGCGATCGTTGGGCTGGACGCCAGCTGCTCCTTCGCGGCGGCAGCGGCTTCATTCTCGGAGTCATAGACGCCAAAAATCGTGTTCAGACGTGTGATTTGCAGCATCCGCGTGATGGCTTCATTGCAGCCTACCAGATAAAGTGCGCCGTTCATCGGTCGCAGGCGTTTGGTCGCAGAAAGAAGCGTGCCGAATCCGCTGCTGTCCATGTAAGTGACGCTCGCCATGTTGATGACAATCGCTGGACCGACTTCATCAATGGCCTTGTTGACGGCGTCTTTGAATTGCGGCGTGGTGTAGATGTCGATTTCACCCACGACATCCAGCACCGGAACGTCCTGGAGGAAACGAAGATTCGTTTCGATCCTTAAATTCTCCATGTAACACCCACCCTTAGATTTTGACGAGCGGCTTACGCGCCGTCAGATTCGCATTTAATCGACACTTACCGACCGGACAGCCAATCGTGCTCTCATTTTACCCAATATGTCTGAAAATAAACGGAGCCAGCAGCACCAGGTCCATCGAAGCCGAAACACCCCAATGCGCGACAAAACCATAGACCATCGATCGTGTGCGAACGGCGAGGATTCCTAAAATAATCGCCGCCGGAAACGATCCTAGAATCTCCAGCGGCGGCTTCGCGGCGCCCGGAGTCAGCGACCAGTGCAGCAGCATAAACGGCAGCGCCTGCAGGATCACCGCCCCCCATGTCCCCAGCCGCGTCTTCTGGAACCCAAAGAGCAGAAATCCCCGAAAGAAGAATTCCCAGCAGAACATATAGAACGCCATCGCCAGTTCGTAGTATATGAGCGCTTTGATGCTCACAACCTTCGAGATCGTGTTATAAACTTCGCCGACGCCCGGCTGATCCCGGCTTAGGCGATGGCTGAGGTATTGATCACGGAACTCCGGGCGGGATGAGGCAACGATCAGCGGCAGCAGCATCGCCGCCCAGAGGATCAACGCCCACTTCATCCCAAGCTTGCGGTCTCCGCTTTGCAGTCCGAAATGCGATGGGTCCTGCTTGAGGATCAATAGGATCGCCATCAGCGGGATCCAGAGACACAAGCCGTTATTGGTCAGCCAGTACGCTTCGGGCGACTTGGGATCGCCGTTGGTCATGAAGAGATACAGGACCACGACGGCGCCGACCACAAAGGTCGTCCAGCCGGTGAGCGAATCCGATCCATGAAAGCCTTTTTGCGCGGGTTCGGTTTTTGTCTTGGATTTCCTGGCTATGGCGAAGTCTCCTTCTTGGCGGCGTCGGCGAGGCGCGCGCGGATCTCGCGCGCGGCCGATAGCGTCCCGGTCTCATCGATCGTGCGCCATGCGCCTTCGTCGTACAGCGTTTCGCCGTCGCACATCGTCATGACAACATCGTCGGCGCGGGCGGAATAAACCAGAGCGCTCACGGGGTCGGTCGCTGGAGTCGTGTGCGGATGGTCAAGACACACAGCGATGAGGTCGGCGCGCTTGCCCGGCGTCAGCGATCCCGTGACGGCGCCCCACCCCATCGCCTCGGCGCCGCCCAGCGTCGCCATCCGCAGAACGTCGCGCGCCGACACGGCCTCCACATTCTGGCGGACGCCGCGCTGCATCAGCAGCGCCATGCGCATTTCCTCGAACATGTCCAGAGTGTTGTTGGAAACGGCGCTGTCCGTGCCAAGTCCAACGGTCAATCCCTCGGTCTTCAGCCAATGCGCCAGCGGCGCGATCCCCGCGCCGAGCTTGGCGTTGCTCTTGGGACAGTGGATGATCGACGCGCCTGAGGCGGCGACGGCGTCGCTGTCAGCGTGGTCCTGCTGCACGCAGTGGATCGCCAGCGTTCCCTCGCCCAGAAGACCTAACGCCTCCGCATAGTGTGTCGGCGACATACGCGGCGGCTCCCAGGTGATGCCGCGCCGCAGATACATCTCCCAAAACGGTCCCTCGCCCAGCTCCGTCAGCGCGGTCTCGGCGGGAGATTCGGCAATATGAATACTCGACGGCAGCTGTTCCTCGCGCATATACTCAACCAGTGCGCGCAGCAGCTCCGGACGCAGCGTATAAAGCGCATGCGGGGAAACGCCGACGCGCACGCGATCCGACGCAAGCCGTCGGTGCGCCTCGATCTTAGCGCGCAGCGCCGCTAAGATCGGATCTATTGGCTCACGGTCATCAATTCCAAAAATCTCTTGATAGATCGTCGCCCTAAGCCCCGTTTCTGATGCGACACGCATGGTGACGCCGGCGTCCGTGTTATCTCCAATGGTCGTGATCCCGCCGGCGATGCACTCCATGGCGCCCAGGCGAGACGACAGAAGCCAATCTTCGGGAGACAGATGCGCCTTGGCGGCATTCAGCGCGCGAACCCATGGGAAAAACGGGACATCTTCCAGAAAGCCACGCTGCACGGTGTATTCCAAGTGAGTGTGCGCGTTCACAAAGCCGGGCATAAGAACCGCGTCGCCAAAGTCGCGAACATTGTCCGAACCGACGCTACGGTGCCGAACAGCGGCGATGCCCCCGTCTTCGACCACGACTTCCCCATCTTCGATCGGCGGCGCGTCGACTGGGACAATCCATTTTGCGCGATAAGTATGATTGCTCATGATGTTTCGTTCAAGCTCTGGGGCCGCGCGACGCGTGTCTCAGCAGATCGTGTTCGCCTTGTGCGGCGATAATAGGTGATTCCGAAAGCAACTCCGACACCGAGAAGCGCGCCGAACGAATCGAACAGGACATCGGTAGCTTTGGGCGTGCGGGAGCTGACAAAGCGCTGATGGAACTCGTCCGTCATCGCATAGAATGTCGCGAAGCCCCAGGCGAGCAGCGCCATACGTCCAGGTCTTACCTCTCCCCATTGACTTTTGGCAATGGCGCGAACCGTCAGTGCGGCCAGAATCAAATATTCTGACATATGCGCCGCTTTGCGCACACAATAATGCCAAACATCCAGTTGGGCGGCAGTCAAGCGAATCGCGCCGCCGGAGATGAATTGCAATGCACGGTCGAGAAATGAGTTCGTATGATTTGCGGAACCGTTGTCGGTGGAGAGAAAGAAGATGACGCCCAGCCAAAGCAGAACGGGGAAGATGTCGCGAAGAAAGCGTCGTGAGGTCATGGGTGGTATCGAAAATCGCCGGCGAGGCCGCTCAGATGTGCTGATGTACGATACCGCACTTACTGACGAATGTCAAGAATGAAAGAGGCCACACATACAAAAAGGGCCGGCCATCCGTGGCCGGCCCTTTTTACGTGATTACTTAGCGCGCGCGGTGGGTGCGGCGATGGGCGCGATGGTACCGAGCCCGGGCGCGGGAGGCGCGGGACTGGCTCTTGCGCTCGTCTTCGTACTTCTTGGCGGAGTACGCGGCGCCGGCGACGCCGATAACGCCCAGCGTATTATTGTGGTGCGTCAGGCCGTAAGCGCCGACAGCGGCGCCGGCGATGGCGCCGTTACGCCAGTTATTCTTGTTCTTCTGGCTGTCGGCATGCGCGGCGGGGGCAATGGACGAAAGCGCGCAGACGGCGAGCGCTCCGGCAATGGCGAATGGTGAAACTCGTGTCATTTGTTTTTCTTCCTTGTGATATGAGAGTTACGTGAGATTATCTGAAGTGACAGCGGCTGGCGCCGGCTGAGCCGGCAGCTGGTCGAACTGCTCTTTGGAAATGCTGGTCGTAATATCGTTACCGACAACGCTGACGAGGTTTTCCGCGCTAATATATCCATGCTTGTGGATGAGCAATCCATGCTGCACCACAATGCCCCGGAAGATGTCGGCTCCGGTGTCCGCCACAAGCTCCGAAACGGAGCCGAGGTGAGAACCGTCCGAACCGTGCACCGCCATCCCTGGCTCGATCAACAGATAGCTTCCTTGTTCCATAAGATCGTCATCTTCCTGGGCGAAATATTGCGCGTTACCACGACCGCGAAGCCCGCGCGATGTTATGTTATTCCCACCTAGCAGACGAGGTAAACGCGTTTCTTGTTCCCTCACAATCAATAAGGCTTCCAGTTGACAGCGTCACTCCAAAATGCGTATAATAACAATCGTTGACGCGGCGCTGAGAGATCCACGACTGT
The DNA here is from genome assembly GCF_039929585.1 of Capsulimonas sp. Classification (NCBI taxonomy): domain Bacteria; kingdom Bacillati; phylum Armatimonadota; class Armatimonadia; order Capsulimonadales; family Capsulimonadaceae; genus Capsulimonas; species Capsulimonas sp. The sequence continues at coordinate 6,544 of NZ_JBDSQY010000349.1, read as the reverse complement.
GGAGAGATGCCGGAGTGGTCGATCGGAACTGTCTTGAAAACAGTCGTAGGTGCAAGCTTACCGTGGGTTCGAATCCCACTCTCTCCTCCATCATTCGCCGCAGCATTCAGCAGATGGGGCCTTTGCTGGCCCCGTCTCTTCTCCTTTTCGTGTTTCTCATCCACCTCATCGTACGGCAAAGCTTTTGAAGACTGAGGATATTTCATGTCGTTTTTATCAAAGACGGACAGCGGAAAGCTTAAACAGTCACACGAAGATATCGTTCAGCACATGGAGCAGCACTACGGGCCGGTGCAGAAACAGGCGCTGGTCGAGATTGTTCTTTCGAGCGGCATCGCCATCCATGCGATTCCGCCCCGCAGTCCAGAGGGGCCGCTTACCCTGTTTACGACAGGAATGAGCGATCGTCCTCAGAACGTGCCCGCAGGAGGGGATGAGTTCCGATACACGGAATTGCTCATTCAGTTGCCTTCCGACTGGCCGACGACCGAGCAGGCGCTTCGAAACGAGAATTTCTCCTGGCCATACAAATGGCTCAGACAGATCGCCTGGTACCCGCATGAGAACGACACCTGGCTCGGCGGGCCTTACCCCATCATCGCCAATGACGAACCGCCACAGCCACTCGCTCCAAACACAAAACTGAGCTGTCTGCTTCTGATCCGCGAGACCGACGCTGCCGGGACCGTCTCGTGCCGGGACGGGCGTCAGATCGCATTCTATTCCATGAACCCGTTGTATACCGAGGAGCGAGATTTCGAAGTCGCCCAGGGGATCCGTCCGCTATTTGCGGCCATGGCGGCTATCGGCGCTACCATGGTTGTCGACCTGCACCGACCCAACGCTGTGACGGGATCCTAGTCTAAAACAAAAAAATCCCCCTCGAAGCCTGGCTTCGAGGGGGATTTTTAGTTTTTATTCGATCGTTGAGGCGATCGGAGCTTCGGATGTCTCCGTGGTCGTCGTTTCCGGGGTCGGATCGCTGTCCAGTCCCATCGGGGCGCCTTTGCGAAAGACGATCTTGTTGTCGTCGTCCGCGTCCACCAGGATGGTGTCGTTTGCCTGGAACTTACCAAGCAGAACTTCCTCGGACAGCGGGTCTTCGACCAATCGCTGCACGGCGCGGCGCAGCGGGCGCGCTCCGTACTGCGGATCGTAGCCTTCCTTCGCCAGAACTTCCTTCGCCTTTTCGGTGACTTCGAAGTCCATGCCCTTTTGCGAGACCTGCTTGCTCACACGGTCCAGCATCAAGCTGACGACCTGCTTGATCTCATCGGCCGAGAGCGGGTGGAAGACGATCGTCTCGTCCACGCGGTTCAGGAACTCCGGGCGGAAGACGCGCTTCAGCTCGTCGTTGATCCGTCCCTTGACGCTTTCCATCTGCCGCGCGATGTCGGCGGCTGTCTTGTCGCCAGCCGTCCCGCGGAAGCCCATCTCACGCTCGCCCTGGATGGAACGCGCGCCGATGTTGCTCGTCATGATCAGGATCACGTTCTTGAAGTCGATGACGCGGCCGTGCGAGTCGGTCAGTCGTCCGTCTTCCATCACTTGCAGCAGCAAGTTGTAGACTTCCGGATGCGCCTTTTCGATCTCGTCAAGCAGCACGACCGAGTACGGATTGCGGCGTACGGCTTCGGAAAGCTGACCGCCCTCATCGTAGCCAACGTATCCGGGAGGCGCTCCGACCAATCGCGAGACGGCGAAGCTCTCCATGTACTCGGACATGTCGATGCGGATCAGGTTCTCTTCCTTCTCGAAGAGATAGGCCGCCAGCGCACGCGCTAATTCCGTCTTGCCGACGCCCGTGGGGCCCAGGAAGATGAACGAGCCGATCGGGCGCTTGGCGTCTCGAAGTCCGGAGCGTGACCGTCGGACGGCTTTGGCGATCGCTTCGATCGCTTCGTGCTGACCGATGATCCGCTTGTGCAGTTCATCTTCCATACGGAAGAGCTTCTGCGTTTCGGCTTCGACCAGGCGAGAGACGGGAATGCCGGTCCAGGAGAAGACGATCTGTGCGATTTCATCTTCGTCCACGGACTGCTTCGCATTCTTGCGCGTTTCCTGCCAGCCCTCGTCGAGCTCCTGCACCTTCTCTTCCAGTTCACGGCGGCGCGCCTGAAGCTCATACGCCTTGTCGTACTGGCGGTTGTTTGGCAGGCTGCTTAGCTCTTTTTGAACGGCGTTCAGCTCGATCTTGGCGTCGCGCAGTTCCTGCGGCGGCATGGCGCCGCGCAGGCGGACCCGGGACGACGCTTCGTCGATCAGGTCGATGGCCTTGTCCGGCAGGTACCGGTCCGAGATATAACGATCGGACAGACGAGCGGCGGCTTCCAGCGCATCGTTGGTGATCTCCACCTTGTGATGCTGCTCGTATCGGGCGCGCAGGCCCTTCAGGATCTCGATGGCGTCCTCGACTGACGGCTCCTTGACCTGGATGGCCTGGAAACGGCGCTGCAGGGCGGCGTCGCGCTCCACGTACTTGCGGTACTCGTCCAAGGTCGTCGCGCCGATGCATTGCAGCTCGCCACGCGCCAGAGCCGGCTTCATGATATTAGAGGCGTCGATGGCGCCTTCCGCCGCACCGGCCCCGACCAGCGTGTGCAGCTCGTCGATAAAGAGAATCACTTCTCCCTGCGCCTTACGGACTTCTTCCATGACGCGCTTCATGCGCTCTTCGAACTCACCCCGGTACTTGGTGCCTGCGACCAAAGCAGCGAGGTCCAGAGCAACGACGCGCTTGTCCTTGAGGAAGTCCGGGATATCGCCCATGACGATCCGCTGGGCGAGACCTTCAGCAATGGCCGTTTTGCCGACGCCCGGTTCACCGAGCAAACACGGGTTGTTCTTAACACGACGGGAGATGATCTGGATGACGCGCTCGATCTCGCTGGCGCGGCCGATGACCGGATCCAGCTTCTCATTGCGCGCGAGTTCCGTAAGGTCACGGCCAAACTCGTCCAGGGTCGGGGTGCGGGTCTTCGCGGGCGTTCGCGCCGGGCTGTTCGCGCCCGCCTCGCCGCCGCCTTCCTGGAGGTGCATGACTTCCCGCCTCGTTCTCTCAAGATCGACGCCCAGCTTGGACAGCACGCGTCCGGCCAGTCCTTCGCCCTCGCGGATCAGGCCGAGCAACAGGTGCTCCGTGCCGATGTAGTTGTTGTTCAGCTGGCGCGCCTCGTCGTAGGCGAGGTCGATGACCCGCTTGGCGCGGGGCGTCAGCTGCATGTCCTGGCCAAGCCGACCGTCGCCGCGCGACACCTGGCGCTCGATTTCCGAGCGGATGCGTCCGAGGCTCACGCCGATCCGATCCAGGATGCGGGCGGCCACGCTGTCGTTCTCGCGGACCAATCCCAGCAGCAGGTGCTCGGTGGAAACGTAATTCTCACCTAGGCGGCCCGCTTCTTCCTGTGCATAAAACACGACCTTACGGGCGCGCTCCGTGAATCGTTGCCACATTTTATTTCTTCTCCCGTATTTTGCCGTTCGCCGTATTTCGTGCCCGAAACTTGAGGATATCCTATTGTTCCCTATTTCACCGGCAGAATCGCCAGTTTTTTCCCACAATCCTCAGCAGTTACTTATCGGGCTCCATGTCGCTGCGCTCTGATTACATTACGGATCAAAGCGGGCCGGCGGTTCTCTTCGTAGAAAGTATTTTGCGCATTTATTCCGGAAACGAATTCGGTCCCGATGCGCATCGAAACTAAAAGCTCGCGAAAGACCGCGCGGGACGCCCCTGTCTCCATTCCCATCTCATCGCCGAGACGCAGCATCGAGAGAATAGACATCGCGTCCGAAGCGGAAAGCCGGCTGGATTCGCCGAGCTTTGCGAGCGCCTCCGTCACTTTGGAGGTAATTACCGAACGCTCGTTCCGCCACAAAAGTTCCCGGGCCGCCTGCTCGTCCGCCACAATGAAGGTCGTTACCGCCGAGAGACGGGCCAGGATCTGGCGCTCGGTCAGTCCGAGGCTGACTGCGTTGGAAAGCTGGTAGACATCGCCCGCCATCGCTACATTCTCTCCATAGCTGCCCCGCACCGTCACGCCGAGCGTTCGGGCCGCCGACAGCGCGTCGTCCAATTTCCCAGAAAGCGTCAGTCCCGGCAGATGCGCCATCACGGAGAGGCGCATCCCGGTACCGCAGTTCGCCAGCGATGAGGTTAAGAACCCGTAACGACTGTGCTTGGCGTAATCTAAATCTTCCGCAAGGCGATCGTCAAGCTCATCGGCGATCTTCCAGGCGCCGCTGAGCTGCAACCCCGGTAAAATTGCCTGGATTCGCAGGTGGTCTTCTTCGTTGACCATCACACTGGCGGTGTGGCGGTCATCGACCAGCGCCCAGCGCGATGGCCCCGCCGTCGCGTGTTGGACACTGATCAAATGCCGGTCAATCAGCGCTGCGCGCTGCGGGGCGGTCAGCCGGTCGATCGCTACGGCCTTCAGGGCAGTTTCGCCCTTACTCCGTCGCTTGTTCGCGACGATCACCACCTGCGCCACACGCCCCAGAGTGGCTGCATCGGCTCTTCCTGGAAAGGGAAAACCGCTCAGATTGCGCGCCAACCGAGCGCGCGTGGAGAGGATGACATCGGCTGTCCATCCCGCTTCGCTCGTCCAGATCGGCAGGCTCGCATCACGCTTTTCCAATATGGTCCACGGCGCCATGGATGCGCCACAGGGCGTGCAGCACTTCGCCCTCGAATACTTCGTAGCAGCCAGCGCAGCCCATATGGCCGTCCTGGTAAAGATTCGCTCGGGTCAAACCGCACTGCCGGCACACGGCTTCCGGTCCTTGTCCTTCTCCCGCTTCGCCGCCCTCGGCTGTGTTCGCCATTGTCGTTATCTCACAATAATAGGACACAGCCGAGCGGCGAAAGGGCTCAGGCGACCGGTGTGCCGGTCGATTGCGTCAGATCGCGGTACGCCGCGATCAATTTCCGGGTAATCGGGCCGGGCTTACCGTCGCCGATATCGCGTCCGTCGAAGTGGACCGCCGGGATGACCTCGGCCGCGGTTCCCGTCAGGAACACCTCATCGGCGTTGTAGACATCGTACTGCGTGATGATCGGCTCGGACACTGCGATTCCAAAGCCGCGCGCCAGATCGATCACGGTGTCGCGCGTAATGCCCTGCAGAATGCCGATTGACGCCGGCGGCGTGGTGATGGCGCCGTTCTTGATTAGGAAGATATTATCTCCCGTCGCCTCCCCCACATAGCCCTCACGGGTGAGCATCAGACCTTCGCCAGCGCCGTAACGATTGGCTTCGGCCTTCGCCATAATATTGTTGATGTACTTGCCGGTGCATTTGACGCGCGGGTCGATCACATCGGGCGACGGCAGGCGGGTCGAGACCGTGACGACGATCAGGCCGTTCTCATACATCTCTTTTGGGTAGAGCGCGAGCTGTTCACAGGAGATATAAACGTTCGCCTTGCCCTTGAGGTGTTTTGGGTCCAGTCCCAACCCCTCGCCGCGCGTGACGGTGACGCGGATATAGCCGTTGACATGCCCGTTCGCCTTGGCGGTCTTGACGATGTCGGCGATCATGGCCGTCTTATCAATAGCTAATTCGATGTTCAGCGCTTTCGCCGAAAAGTATAGCCGCGCGACGTGCTCGTCCAATTTGAAGACGCGATTATTGTAAACACGAATCCCTTCGAACAGACCGTCTCCATAAAGCATTCCGTGGTCATACAGCGGAACGAACGCCTTTTCCTTGGGAATCAGCTCACCATTGATACACGCAAATTGCGGCTCGGACATCTCCGGCCCTCCTAGCAAATGATAATCTCAGTATAGCATGGCGGCGTGTATTGTTCAAGTCCGGGCCACGATAGCTGCCAGCGACGACGAGAGCGGCGTTCGCCCACAGTCCGCAATCCGGCGGTCTGCGCCCCACAGCTGAAGCAGTGGTCTAATCAGGGGTAAGCATGCTAAAGCAGGCTAATCAGCTTAGAACCTGAGACGATAAGCGTTCGCCAAAGTCTGAAATCCGGCAGTCGGCTTCAGCCGCCTTAACCCCTGACTAGACCACTGCTTCAGCTGTGGAAACATTGATGCGTTCATCAGTGGCAGGAGTCGCGCCCCTGAGCGGCGTAATGGAAGGCCATACCATGATAACAGAACCCACACCCGCTTCCACGACTCCTCAATCCGAGTACCAATCCCGCTTTGACCGATTTCAATCCAGTGTCCAGCAGCTTTCCGGCCAAGATGGAAAACTCGCCCTCTGGCGATTTCTTTCCTTCGCCGCTGGCCTCCTCGCCTGCTGGCCGGCGCTCTTCACGCACCAGGCGCCTGGGTGGATCCCTGTCCCGTTCGGCGCCGTTTTCATCGCGCTGTGGATCATCCATGAACGTGTCGGACAGCGACTTGAACAGGCGACGCGCGCCCGTGACTACTATCAAAAGGGACTAGACCGATTGACAGGGCGCTGGGTCGGCAAGGGCAACGACGGCGCTCGCTTTCTTGACCCTCGGCATCCCTACGCCATCGACCTGGACGTCTTCGGGCGCAATTCCCTGTTTGAGTTGATCTGCGCTGCGCGCA
>NZ_JBDSQY010000348.1:0-31342 GCF_039929585.1 Capsulimonas sp. | reverse complement strand
TATACTGCGTCATCGTCTCATGATACACTTCCCGGTAGACGCGGGCCAGGTATTTCGGATTGCATGCGACGGCCGCCGCGACATCGGAGGCGGAAATGGGCTGCGTGAAGTGGGTGTGGATAAACGTGCTGGCCCGGTTCGCGACGATCTTGGAATCGTCGTTCTCGACCTGACTGGCGTCTTCCTGAGCGACTTCGCTCAAAATGCAGCACGCCAGCATATTCCGAGACAGGAGCGATGTCGTTTTACGGATATTGTCGCCGACGAGGAGGCGAAACAACGCCTCCAAACGCTCCGGACGCGACACGATCCTATGCTGCGGGAGACTGACCGTCATTTCGGGCGAAGCGTCGATAGGCTCGCTAAGCCGGAAGTGCATCCACAGGTAACTCAGGTCCTGCGCTTCATGCGAGAAGCCTTCATGCTGGCGCCCCGGCGCCAGCATCAGGATCTCGTTCGGCTTCACATCGAACCGCTGATCTTCCTCCTGCATGTGCAGAACGCCGGTGCGGACGAACATCAGCACATAGTCATCGATCAAGCGCTTCCCATGCCGCCATGCCCCCGGCGAGACAAACATGCCGACGCCGCCGAGATAGGTGATGGGCAGTGAAAACGGAATAGACAGGCTATCTTGCGTCATATCGCTTATTTTAACCTATTTTCATGAAATAAATTTGAAAACGGCTTTCCGGAATTGGTCAATCAGCGCGAGTATAATGATATCAATGAGCGGAGAGGAGAGATATTGATGACATTAACGATAGAACTTACTCCCGATGTGGAACGAGCGCTTGTCGAAACAGCGCATCGCGAAGGACAAACTCTCGAAGCAACAGCGGCGGCGGCTCTACAGCATTTGTTCGCTCCGTCCCATTTAGTCTCGCCTAAGCCGGACGCAACTCTCACGCTTTTTGAGCAATGGGATCAGGAAGACGCAACAGACGACACCATAGAACTGGAGCAGCGCGACCAAGAATGGCGTGAGATTGAAGCGAACCTTCGCGCCGACCGTGTCGATTTCTCTGATACAAGCGGACTGGGCGATGAAAAGGCGGCGTGACAGGCAAAATGCAAATCACCACAGCCACCGCAATCGTTCTTGACACATCTCCGCTTGGCCGCCTGACGAAAAAGCGCGGCGCGGAATCGACCACAGAAGCCTGCCGCTCCTGGTATATCGCGTTGACAAAAGCAGGATGCCGATTTTTTGTCCCGGAGATCGCAGACTATGAATTGCGACGCGAATTCCTGCGATCACGAAATCTTAACGCAATTCAGCGCCTTGACGCATTTCACTCCGCGGAAGCCGACCGATATCTTACTCTATCCACGCCGGACATTCGTCTTGCCGCGCAGCTCTGGGCTCAGACGAGAAACAAAGGAAACATCACCGCCCCACCCCAAGCCCTGGATGCCGATGTTTTAATTGCCGCGCAGTCGCTCCGTTTGCGGCCGGAACGATTTGGGCTGACAAACGTTATCATCGCGACTGAAAATGTCAGCCATCTCGCCACCTTAGCATCCTCTGCGCATTGGAGCGATATCAGCGCCTAGCCTTCTACCCCCGCACGCCGCGCTTGATGGCGGTGGCGAGCTTGACGGAGTGGGAGTGGCAAATGGCGATTGCGAGGGCGTCGGCGGCGTCGTCGGGTTTGGGAGTTTCGGCGAGTGTGAGCAGGCGGGTGACCATGAACTGAACTTGCTTTTTGTCCGCTCGTCCGTTGCCGACCACGGCGCTTTTGACCTGGGTGGGCGTGTACTCGGTCCAGGTCAGGCCGCGCTGGGCGATGGCGAGCAGGATCACGCCGAGGGCGCGCCCGACCGGAATGCCCGTAGTGACATTGTTGTTGAAGAACAGGCGCTCGGTCGCGGCGTGCTGCGGCTCATATTGATCGATGAGTTTGTTGAACTCCTCGTAAATTAGCTTCAGACGATCGGGCGGCTCCATGGTCGACGGCGTCGTGATGGCGCCGCAGTCGAGAAACAAGATCCGGTCGCCGCGCTTTTCCACCACGCCGTAGCCAGTGATCGCCGTGCCGGGGTCGATTCCGATAATTCTCATGAGCAGACGACCATTAAGACGCCAATGGTGAGGGGGCGATTTGATACTTTCACACCGTTATTGTATGACAAAAGGCGTGGCGCTGTCAAGGAAAGCAATTCTCCTTGGTTTGCTAGTTTCACTAGTAAACCGCTTTCAAAATTTGCAAGTTATTGACAGATAATATTATATAATTTCGCTTAAAAACGCTTGCAATTCGTGTCTGTGGGATGTATACTCATGTCGCTTCCACCGGTCTTGAGCCGCTGGATGACAACACGGAAAAGATCAGGAGAAACCTCAATGGAAACCATGATGACGATGGATCGCGGAATGATGACCGGCATGCCGATGAGCTCGGGTATGGGAACGCCGATGGCTTCCGGTATGAGCATGATGCCTGGCATGAATATGATGATGACGCCCCGATGCACGATGACGATTGAAATGTGCGACGGCGGCATGAAGATGATGTGCATGTCCGACGATGAAATGTCCGCGAAGATGATGCAGAGCCTGTGTATGATGATGGAAGGCGCCGGATGTTCCTGCTGCTGCATGATGAACGGAATGACCGTCTGCGCGTGCAACATGATGATGGCGAAGTGTGAGTGCGAGATGATGGAAAAAGGCGTGATGATGACATGCACCAGCGGCGACGCCGATTGTGCTAAAATGATTCAGGCCTGCGGCGAGTGCATGATGAGCATGATGGCGGCGGGATGCATGTGCATGATGATGATGAACAACATGCCGGTCTGCTGCGCCATGATGGCCTAACGGTATTTGTAAGCGCTGAACAAAGAAATTTTGATTGAGACCGGCCCCGGTCTTTGTCGCTCGTTTTTGCCTTGATGCGTCGCCAAACGCATTCGAGACATCACCCCTGCGCGCCTCTCCACACGCCACGTGGAGCACCAGTCAACTGGAAGCGTCGCAACTCCGATCGACCGGACAACCGGAGATCGGCTCTTAGTTAGGATTGACCGCACACGCGGAGATCAGCACATCTTCGATCGACCGCGCCAACGGAGATCGAAAAATTCCGAACCACCCTGATCCGGCTGTCCAGAAAACTGGAGGCTGGATTTTTTGCTCCCGCCCCAGCCTTCCATCACTGCAAACTTAATTGCGCCACGAACTTAATTGCGCCATGAGCGTGGCAGATCCTTCGCGCTGACATGCAGCTTACGCGGCTGCGCCAGCGCCCGCCGCCATGCTTCCTGATAGATCCGCACGGCTTCCCAGCTCATCATCCCGGCCGGACACATTACAAACGCCGACGCGGGGGCGACGGGAGCGTTCCAAACGGGCGGCTGGGTGTTTTTGAGTGGGCTGCGCTGCATGAGATCGTACTCCTCTAGCAAAAGTCTACATTGACTAGTTGTTTACTAGTGTTTGTGTAGTATACCGTGATTATCGGTGAATGTACACCCAAATTGGAGATTTATTTTGGCTGGATGGTCACAATCAAAAGTCTCCTGCCCCCATTGCCTTTCCCACAGCTAAAGCAGTGGTCTAATCAGAGGGAAGGCGGCTAAAGCCGACTGCCAGAGGAAGCTGTCTGCGTTTGACAACTCCGCAGCCTGCTTCAGCTGGCTTGCCCCTGAATAGCCCATTGCTTTAGCTGTGGGAGAGGCGGGAGCAACGATCAGTCACACCTGCTTGCCTACGGATCGTTCAGAGACCTTTGCTGGAAAGGAACTGGATCAGATCGGCGATCCGGACGGAATAGCCCCACTCGTTATCGTACCAGGCGACGACTTTCACAAAATCCCCAAGTCCTATTGTATCCACTGCGGAGAAAATCGACGAATAGGGACTTTGCTTCAAGTCGGTGGAAACCAGCGGTTCTTCGGTGTATTGGAGAATGCCAGCCAGCGGACCGGACTCGGCCGCCGCTTGGTGCGCCGCGTTGATTTCTTCCACCGTCACGTCGCGGCTGAGCAGAGCCGTGAAGTCGACCACCGAAACCGTCGGCGTTGGCACGCGGAATGACATCCCCGTGAACTTCCCTTGCAGGTCCGGGATGACCAGTCCCACCGCCTTCGCGGCGCCGGTGCTGGAGGGCACAATGTTCTGAGCGGCGGCGCGGGCGTCGCGGAGATCTTTGGCGGCGGTGTCGACCGTCGCCTGCGAGTTCGTATAAGCGTGGATCGCGGTCAAAAGCCCTTTCTCCACCCCAAAGTTGTCATGGAGGACCTTCGCGACCGGAGCGAGCCCATTGGTCGTGCAGCTGGCGTTCGAAACGATCGTGTGCTTCGTCGGATCGTAAGCGTCATGATTAACGCCCAGCACGACGGTGATGTCTTCGTTCTTCGCCGGCGCGCCAATGATCACTTTCTTGACGCCATGCTCTAAGTGCGCCCGCGCCTTATTCGCATCCGTGAAAACGCCGGTCGCTTCAAGAACGATATCGACGCCGTCACGATCCCAGGGAATGGCGCCCGGATCCCGCTCGGCGTAAACATGGATCGTTTTCCCGTTGACAACGATCCCCTTGTCATCCGCAGAAACCGTCCCTGGGAAACTTCCATAGTTAGAATCGTGCTGTAAGAGAAACGCATTCGTCTCTGCATCCGTCAAATCATTGATCGCGACGACTTCGATGTCGTCCGGATATTTTTCAAAGATCGCCCGCAAAGAAAGCCGCCCGATCCGTCCAAAGCCATTAATTCCAACGCGTGTCGCCATATCAACCTCCTAAGTATCACATTCAAAACCATATTTAACTCGTCATAAAATATTATAACGAATCGTATTATCACTTGTCAATATGCTATTTGTAAGTCATAATCAGGGAATGAGCGATCTTATCTTGGATACTGAGGCCATGTTCGCCGGGGGGCGGCTTTGTCTCGACTTCATCAACACGGCGTGTTTATGCCGAGGGGTGGAGATAGAGTTTATCGGAAGCGGTGAAGAACTGAGGCAATGGGTCCGCATGGCCGAGACCATTTTCGGAAGGCGGCTTTGCGGCGACGGTGGCGCGGAGTATTGGGAGGGCGCGTTACCCCAGGCGATCGCGCTGCGATCCGCCCTTCGTGACATAGTCCATAGCGTACTCGAACAAACACCGCCCCCAGCGCAGGCGCTACAGACAGTGAACGCCGTGTTAGAGTCTCATCCGACGTACTTCCAGATCGGATATGACGCACAGAGCTTTCAGGAATCCCTGCTGACCAATCATCCTAGTGAAAAATGGCTCAGCACGATTGCCGCAGACGCCGTTGACCTGCTGTGTCATGCCAATCTCTCGCTGCTGCGGCAGTGTGCATGTCCGACTTGCGTTCGCGTCTTTTACGATACGACGAAGAACCACAAGCGCAGGTGGTGTGTGGAGAAATGCGGCAGCGCGCCGAAGGCGGCGGCGTACTATCGCCGGAAAGTCGGCCGGGCTGCACAGACCGAACCGGCGGCGGTGGACGCCTTGCAGGGATAGATTATCTTGCGGCGAATTCTAAGGCAGCCACGGTCAGTTCGCTGTCAGGTTATTGATCTCAAGTACTTCCACCACATAACCATATTGATGCGTGCTTGTGTTGTTCGGCAGCTTCTGGATACGATATTTCACGCGGAGATTGTCCTGCTGAAAAGCAGGGCTTAAATTGGTCGGATCGTAATGCTGTCCGTCATCCCCATCGATCGCATAGAACCCGCCTTCAAACGCGTGATGCATGACGGTTCCAGTACCGGACAAGATTTGATTATCCGAGCTCCCGCCCCCACCGGAACATCCTCCTCCAGCCAAACTGAAACTAACCAAAGTGAAAGCGAGACAAGCCTTGGCCATCTTCTGCGGCAACTTCATTTTTTAACTTTCTGCGAAACAACGTTTATTGAAATGGCTGACGTCTCTATTGTATCACAGGTGAGTGGTCAGACTTTCACTTTTTTCCATCGCCCCCATTTGAAGATGGCGTAGGCGGCGACGCCGCCGGCCATTGTGGAAACTGCCATGGCCCACCAGGCCCCGACCGCCCCGAAGCCCCACAGATGCGCGGCGCAATACGCCAGCGGCAGACGGATTCCCCACATTGTGACGATACTCGCCCAGGCTGGAGCCTTGGTATCCCCTGCGCCGTTCAGCGCGCCCGTCAAGATCATGCCGAACGCCAGGAACGGCTCGGACAGCGCGGAAATCCTCAAATAATCCACTGTGAGCTCAATCACTCGGGGATCTTGGGTGAAAATCAGCGCGAACTGCCGGGCGAAGATAAAGAACACCGCGCCCATCACGATCATGATCGCCAAGCCCTGCTGCAAGGCGGCCCACGCGGCGCGCTCGGCGCGCTCCGGGTTCTTGGCCCCCAGGTTCTGCCCTGTCAGCGTGCCCGCCGCCGTGGAGAAGGCGAAGCCGGGCATGAAGGCGATGCTTTCGGAGGTGAGCCCGATCGTCAGGGCCGCGACCGCCGCCGTGCCATCGCCCGTCCTAGCGAGCACGCCGGTAAAGGCGAGCATCGAGACAATACGCGAAAGGTTTTGCAGCGCGGCAGGGATGCCAATGCGCAGGATGCGCTGCGCCCAGTCCCAGTGCGGACGGCGAGCGCGCCGCAGCACACCCGGCAGTACGGAAGATCGCAGCGCAAACAGATACAGCAGCGCTCCGATCACTTGCGACGCCGCCAGCGCCATGGCGCCGCCCGTCAATCCAAGTTTTGGGAATCCATAGTGCCCGAAGATCAGCAGATAGTCACCCCCGAGGTGAATGACGTTGACGCCGATCATCACATAAAGGGGCGTCAGCGTATCGCCCAGTCCCCGGAAGACTCCGCCCAGGATCAGCATGACGAACAGCGCCGGCACGCCCAGCAGAGTGATCGTGATGTATTGGATGGTCAGATGGCGGGCGTCGGCGTTGACGCCCATCGCCGTCACGAGAATATCACGCAGCGGCCACATCAGAGCGAGACATACGATCGACGCAACCCCGGCGATCCAAAGGCTTTGGTTCGCCGCCATCGACGCCTGGTCTTTTTCGCCGGCGCCGGTAAAGCGCGCCACCAGCGCCGTCGCCCCAATGGAAATGGACATTCCCACCGAAAACAGCAGGAACATCAGCTGACCGCCGACTCCAACCGCCGCCAGGCTATCCGGGCCAAGGCTCCCGACGAACCCACGATCCATAAACGAATTGAGCGTCTGAAGCAGCATCGTGACCACCGACGGCCACGCTAGCATCCACACCATCCGGTGCAGGCTCCCATGCGACTCCCGCTCAATCTTTTCCAGCGTGACTTCCGGCCCCGCACTGACAGACTTGCCGCCGTCCATGTCCGTATCAGAGAGAGACATCGCGTCGTCGCGCTTGTCCTGTTCTTCAATCGTCAAAAGCCGCTCCTCACTCCACACCGCTCCTTCGCCGGAGCGTCTCACGTTGTCGTGTCTTTATTCCAACTCTATCGCCGCCGACGGAGTTCCTGCTAAATCCAGACACGACGAATTCCCCGGTTTGTGAAGACCGGGGTTCGAAGGCCACATATTCAACGATGCACATTACGCGGGGATTATTCCCGAGCGGCCAGCCAATATCACCAAGGCAATTCCGCCTGCGCCCAGACTTCGCGGGCCTCACGGGCGTGGCCGGTTTTGGCGGGACAGAGCTTGAAGTAGGGGCAGGTTTTGCAGGCGTCGCCCTCGCAAGGCATCCAGCGGCGCTCTTTTTGGATCGCGCCCGCTGTCTCGTCCACCCAGGCGACGGTTTCGTGGAGATGCTCGCGCGTGCGCGGGGCGGCTTTCTCGACGCCGTGGCGCAGGTAGTAAAGGCGCACGTCGTCCACGGTCAGGCCCAGGCCCTCGCGCACGAGCAATTGGTAGAAGGAAAGCTGGCGGTCCACGGCGGCGGGGTTGGCGGGAGGCAATTTGCGGTCGAGCTTGTAGTCGACGACGGAGTAGCGGTCGTCCTCACCAAAATCGATCCGATCGACCTTGCCAGTCAGGGTGTAGGGGCCGAAGCTGCAGCGAACCTTCTTTTCCAGATGGGCGGGAACGCGACGTTTGCGCTGCTCGTTGTCGCAGTACATGCGCAGGATCTCTTCGCCGTCCTGATATTCGGTCCCGTCGCGCAGTTCGGGATACTTGTCCAACTCCCAGACTTTTTCGTAGGCGCTGAGCAGCTCCTCGATACGGACGCTTCCGTCGCGTTTTGCAATGTCGTGATAACGAGCGAGGGCGAGATGGACACGTCGCTGGAAGCCCAGCCAGGCGATTGGCGGGCGGGGAAGGCGCTCGACATAGGTCAAACGGTATTTGAGGGGACACTCACCAAACGTTTTGAGCTTGTTATACGAGACTTGCATGGGCGGCTTTCTCCATGATGCTCCTTGAGTCTACTATTATTATCCCCATGAGAACGCTGTTCTGTACAACTTTTGCGAAAAAAGAGGAATATTGACAAAAATCGCATTCCAAGATATAATACAAACTACTTTGTGAATTAAAGCAACAAAGTAGGATTGCGCGTTGACAGAGTTCGCCGCTGGGCGGGTATCATAATCCATTAGCGTCAAGAAAGAAGAGTTCTTTATGGAGAGCGGAACGAATTTGCTCAGCCAAATCAATAGCCCCGCCGATCTCAAGCCGCTCGGCGTGGAGCAGCTGCGATCTCTGGCGGAGGAGATCCGGGCCTATTTGACCGAGTGTGTGTCCAAAACCGGCGGGCACCTTGCCCCCTCGCTCGGCGTCGTCGAGCTGACCCTGGCGCTGCACAAAGTCTACGATCTTCCCAAGGACAAACTGATCTGGGATGTCGGCCATCAGGCCTATGTCCACAAGATCCTGACCGGACGGCGCGATCAGCTTCCGACCATTCGCCAGCACGGCGGCCTTTCGGGCTTTCTGCGCATCGACGAATCCCCTTACGATCTGTACGGCGCCGGCCACGCGTCCACTTCGATCTCGGCGGCGATGGGCTTCGCCAAGGCCCGCGACTTCCGAGGCGGCAAAGAGTCCGTGCTGGCCCTAATCGGCGACGGCGCGCTCACCGGCGGCCTCGCGCTGGAAGGCATGAACAACGCGGCGGACGACGGCACCAACATCACGGTCATCCTGAATGACAACGAGATGTCGATCGCCGAAAATGTCGGCGCGCTCGCCACGTATCTTTCCAAGCTGCGCATGGAGCCGATGTACCAGTTCGCCGAAAGCACCGCCAAGGGTGTGATCAAGGGCTTGCCGCTGGGCAGCGGCCTGATCACCAAGGCGGCGCGCGCGGCCAAGCACACCGCCACCCACTTCGCGACACCCGCCCACACCGGTTTGCTGTTCGAAGAAATGGGCTTCCATTATATCGGGCCGATCGATGGCCACAATGTCGAAGCGCTGATCGACGTGTTTAATCACGTCAAGAAGATGAAGGGCGCCGTACTGGTCCATGTGCTGACGGTCAAAGGCAAGGGCATCCCCTACGCCGAGGCCGACTCGCGTACGTACCATGGCCTTTCCAAATTCAGCCCCGATGACGGCCGAATGGAATCGAAGACGACCGGCGTCACCTACACCAGCGCCTTTTCGGACACCCTGTGCGACCTTTCGGAAACCGATGACAAGATCATCGGCATCACCGCCGCCATGCCGGACGGCACCGGCCTGAACAAGTTCGCCAAGCTGCATCCCGAGCGCTTCTTCGATGTCGGCATCGCCGAGCAGCACGCCGTGACATTCGCCGCCGGCCTCGCCGCCGAGAACTTCAAGCCCGTCGTCGCGATCTACTCGACATTTTTGCAGCGCGCCTACGATCAGATCGTCCATGATGTCGCGCTCCAGCATCTCCCCGTGCGCTTCTTCCTGGACCGGGGCGGCCTGGTCGGTGACGACGGCGGCACGCACCACGGCGTTTTGGACCTCGCCTACCTGCGCTGCGTCCCGAACATGGTGATCGCCGCGCCCAAGGACACCGACGAACTGCGCGCCATGGCCCGCTTCGCCCTCGCTTACAATACCGGCCCGATCGCCGTGCGCTACCCGCGCGGCGGCGCCCGCCAGCTGTCCGATGAGAATACGCCCGAGATTATTTTGGGCAAGGCCGAAGTTCTGCAAGACGGCGGCGATGTCGCCCTGCTGGGCCTCGGCGCCGGAGTAGAGATCGCGCTCGACGCCGCCGCGCTGCTCGCCGAACAAGGCATTCACGCCACGGTTGTCAATGCCCGCTTCTGCAAGCCGCTCGACGCCGAGACCATTTTAGAAGTCGCCCGCCGCTGCGGCCGCGTCATTACCATCGAAGACGGCGCCACGACCGGCGGCTTTGGCTCCGGCGTCCTGGAGCTGCTCGCCGACCACGGCGTCCACATTCCCATCGCCCGAATTGGCCTGCCCGACGAGTTCGTCGAACACGGCCCCGTCCCCGTTCTGCGCGAAATGGTCGGCCTGACGGCGCAAGCCGCCGCCGCAAAAGCGCGCGAAATGGTTGGGACGCGACGTGAGAGCGGGTATGCGGTGGTGTGAGGGCCTCCTCCGAAATCCTATGGCAAAAAAAGCACGACTTCCCATCAACCCTACTCCCACCCAGCAGCGTCCCGCCTGGATCGGTTTCGCTGTCACCGGCCTGATCGCCGCCGCCTGCGGCGCCGCGATCTCGGCTTCGGTCCTGCCGCGCGCCGCGTCGCCGAAGCCAACGTCTCCGGCGGCGGTTGCTCCGGCCGCGACCACGCCTCCGACGCCCCCCGCCACAGCGCCAGTCAGCGGCGCCGATACGAACGCGACGGCCGGCAATACGATGCCAACCCCGGATCTGATTCTGGACCTGCCGCCCGCGAAGGCCGCGCTGAACCTGGGCAACTGGTCATACGATCATAAAAACTGGCCAGCGGCGATTGCCTATTACACTGAGGCTGTTAAGCGTGGATTTGGCGGCAACCCAGATGTGCTGACGGATTTGGGGAACGCCTACCGTTTTGCAGGCCAGCCGCAGAAGGCGCTGGCGCAATACTTTCTGGCGCAGCAGAAACAGCCGTCGCACGAGACCAGTCTGTTCAACCAGGGCGACGTTTACGCCAACGACCTTGGCGACCCGAAAAAGGCGATCGATGTCTGGAAGCAATATCTCAAGCGTTTTCCCAACGGGGTACATCACGAAGACGCAGCGCATCTCATTGAGCTGACAGAAGCCCATTCGAGCATGGATAAGGGCGGCGCTCCCGGGACCTCCGCCCAATAATCACCCTCTCAGCGCGTTTGGCGACTACGCCGCCATGCGCGTCACACTTCCCGAAGCAGATTGTATCGGCGTCGTTTGCGCGACCTGAAAGTGCGCCGCCTTTTCCGCAAGATCCTGCGCAATGGCCGAAAGGTTTTCCGAAGCGACGACAAACTTTACCACGACGGCTTCCTGGTCGCTGCTTGCCGACGCGATCACTTGTATCGTCGAGGAAACCTCTTCCGCGCACGCCGACATTTCCTCAGCCGCCGCGCTGGATTCTTCGACGACCGCAGCCACATCCGTCACCGCGTTCGATACTTTTTCCGACGCCGCCGACATTCGCTCCGTTTCGCCGAGTATTTTCGATACCCGGTCGCTCACAAGGATGACGCGTGTCTGAATGTCCGCCATCGCCGCGCCGGCGCCCTGCGCCAGGGCGCTTCCAACCTCCACCTCGCGCACGCCTTCCTCCATGGCCGCGACGGCTTCCTCTGTCCGCGCCTGTACATCGCGGATCAGATTGTTGATTTCGGCGCTGGCCATGCGCGAGCGATCCGCCAGCTTCCGCACTTCATCGGCAACCACGGCAAAGCCGCGGCCGGATTCTCCCGCGCGGGCCGCTTCGATCGAGGCGTTGAGAGCGAGAAGATTTGTCTGGTCCGCAATCGCCGTGATGCTCGTGATAATTGCTCCGATGTGCTTCGAAGACTGTCCCAGGTCCGCGACGACTTGCGCTGAGTTCACGACCATGCGCTTGATACTCTCCATCCGCGCCAGGGACTGCGTTACCGTCTCGGCGCCGGTGGCCGCCGCCGCCTTCGCCCCGGACGCCTCGCCGAACGCGCTGTGCGCATCGCTCGCCGCTCCCTGTATCGATCTGTCGAGCAGTTTGAGAAGCTCCACGCTTTCCGCAATCGCCATGGCCTGCGCGGCGCTGCCGCGCGCAACATCCGTGGAAGCCAGCGCCGTTTGTTCGCTGGACGCCGCGATTTCCTGGACACTTTGCGCGATCTCGGCGCCGGCCCGGCCAGCCGAAGCCGCATTGACCGCGAGAAGTTCGGCGGCGGCTCCAGCGTTGGCGGCGGAATCTTGAATGCGCAGCACCAGAACGCCTAACGCGGCTTGCGATGTGTGAAAGGAATGGATCGTCGCCTGCGTTTGCGAGAGAATGGAGTTGAATGTCGAAGCGACGTCTCCCAGTTCGTCCCGCGTGTCCAGCACGAGCGGAAGGGTCGCGGTGTCAACCTGCACGGTCAAGTCGCCGCGCTCCAGCGCCTGGATGGCGCCGCCCAAGTTCGTGACGCAGACATTATTGAGACTGGACATTCGCCCGGAGATGTCCGCCAGCGTCTTCGTCGTCGAACGAGAAAGAGCGGCGAAGAACGAAAGAGCAAGCAGAAGAAATATGGCGACACAGCTATCCACTAGCGCCCGACGCGCCAAAAACTTCTGAAGACGGACTTGCAGCAATGAGTCGAGCGTATCCAGCGTCTGCCCGTGATATTGCGAGAGTGCGTCCACGACCGCATCCGAACCAGCCTGCAGTCTTGTGCGAGCGCTGCGGTCAGCAGGCGTATGAAGCCACCCTACTTGAAGCAAACCGAGGAATTCATTCGCGCGCTGAACGGCGGCAAGCTGAGGCGCAGTGAGCTGACGGCCAATCGACGCGTTGTACTGCGTCGACTGATGCAGATCGCTTTGCATCGTATCGATCGGGGTCGAGATGTGATCCACCATCAGGGAGAGCTGGATCCGATCTTCGTCGGAAAGCGACCGCTGGGCGGTGGACGCCGCCTTGTCTGCGGCGCGGCTCATTCCCGCCATCGTCTGCGGAATTTGGATCAGCGCCGTATCCATCAAATAGTAGCTGTCGATATCTGGATCGAGGATCAGGTTGGAGTTATTGCCGATAGTCTGAATAAACGACGCCAGCCCATCGGAGAATGTCCGATAATCCGCCGGATCGCTGCTTGCACCCGTGCTGAAAGATTGCTTTAACGTCCGCCACGCGCTCCTGAGCTTTGTCCACTCGTCGGTAGATTTCAACGACGAATTGAGCGCCTTGTCGGCAGCGTCAACGGCTAGTATATCGAGATCGATCTGATCCTGCTGACGCGCCACCTCTTCGCGGGCGACATCATGAACGGCGCGCTGCCGGTTCAGCATTCGCTGGTGCGCCAGAACGTCTTCCAGCAGTTTCGTCACCGGGCGCTCATAAGCAACGCCGTCGCGCTCCTGGCGGGCAAATGCAATCCCAATGTTGATTTCCGATTGAAAATAATAGAAGACGAGCAGCAGCGGCGCCAAAAAGAGAACGCCGATCAGCATAAATTTCCCGGCAAACGGGAGACGCCTTAATATTCGATTTGCGGGAGTGAGTAAAAACCCCATGGAATCCATCCAGTTCTTGCTCAACCCAATTCGATCGAGCGCCGGCATTCCATTATCGGGATGTCAAAAGGGATTCATCAGTACGATACGATGCAAATGAGGGAGTACGAGAAAAAAAAATAAAACCGGGCACATGTACGGGTAACGGTACGTGCATACGGATCCAATAATTGCATTGTGAGAGCGATTTAGCGCTCCGCAAACCGCCCCGCGTGGAATTTAGTGAAGCGCGGCGCATCCCTTTCTCTCGAACGGCCCGGACGCTATTTAGAGCGCCGGGCCTTTCGTCTTTGTTGACATTCCGGCGGACCGGGTATAATAATGTCATGGCAGGACATACACACGGCGCGACAAGCGGACGGCTTCTCTGGATCTCACTGGCGCTGACAATCACCTTTGTCGCCGTGGAGCTGTTTTACGGCCTGCGCGCACATTCGCTGGCCCTGGTGTCCGACGCCGGACATAACGCGAGCGACGCGCTTGCGCTCGGCCTCGCCGCCTATGCGGTCTGGGTCGCCCGCCGGCCCGCCGGCCCCGGCAACACCTTTGGCTACCACCGCGTCGCCATCCTCACGGCCTGGTTCAACGCCGCCGCGCTCGTCGTGATCGCGATCATGATCCTGGTCGAGGCATGGAACGTTTTTCTCCATCCCCAGCCGCACATTCAAGCGGGCCTGATGATGGGCGTCGCCGCCGTCGCGTTCGTGATGAACACCGTCATCGCCTACTGGCTGCGCGGTGAAAGTCACAACAGCCTCAACGCGCGCGCCGCCTATATCCACATGGCTGGCGACGCCCTATCTTCCCTCGGAGTTCTGATCGCCGGCGTCGTCGTCCACTTCACCGGCTGGACGCTCGCCGACCCGATCGTCTCCGTGATGATCGCCGCGTTTATTCTCTACTCGTCGTGGGAAATCATCATCGACGCCACGAACGTCCTTCTCGAAGGGACGCCCAAGGGAATGGACATCACCAAACTTGTCGCCGCCATCAAAAGCGTCGCCTGCGTGCGTGACGTCCACGACCTGCACGTCTGGACCGTCGGCGACGGCATCATCTTCCTCAGCTGCCACATCGTGCTGCCCGAAGAGTTCACCGTCATCCAGAGCTCCACCGTCGTCTCCGCCGTCAACCACAAACTGCACGACGACTTCGGCATCGGCCACGCCACTATCCAGGCGGAGATCGGCGACTGCAACGGCTGCAACATGGACCCGGAAGAGCTGTATTGCTTCCTGGAATCACATTCGAGTGGATGCGGGCACGATCACTAGGGACCTAAGGGACCTATCCCCACCGAATCTCTCCGCACCAACTCTCCCTCAATCAATCTTTGCTGCGGCGCAAGCTCTGGATCACGGATCTGCGCGAGCAGTATCTCCGCCGCCCCGCGCCCGATCTCCTGAAATGGCTGCCGCACGGTCGTCAGCGGGGGGTTGGTCGCATCGGCGCCAAGGTCGTCGACGCTGACCAGGGAGATGTCGCTCGGGACGCTGGCGCCGGCGGCGGTGAGGGCCGAGAGGAGGAGGCGCGAGACGCCGTCGCTGAAGCTGAAGATCGCGGTGGGACGCTCGTCTGGCGGCAGGGTCAGCAGGCCAGGCGCCCAGGAGCGAATGTCCGGGATCTCCCCAATCCATCGTTCGTCGATCGGCAGATCGGCTTCGGCGAGGATCTGCCGGTAACCTTCCTCACGCTGCCAGCTGGCGCGCGTCTCATGCGGGCCACGGCAGTAGGCGATCCGTTTATGCCCTTGACTGAGCAGCTCCCCCATCGCCGTGCGGGCGGCAGCGAGGTTGTCGATCTCACAGGAGGAAGACAGGGCGTCATCTCCCGAATTCCCCACTAAGATATGCGGAAACCCGCGTTCACGCAGGGTTCGGACAAGTTCGTTACCGACTGAGGGCGACACGACGATCAGGCCGTCGCAGCGGCCGTCGCAGTAGGTGCGGATACTGAGCAGCGGATCTTCGTAGAACAGGCGGCTGGTGAAGATCAGGGAGTTGTGGCCCATTTCGTCCAGAACGTTGTGCAGGTTGTCGAGCATCGCCTGAAAATAGCGGTCGCGCGTGGCGGAGCCGACCGCGATACCGAGGGTCAGGCAGTCCGGAAGCGCGGCGCGCTGCAGCGATTGGCGCGGGCGGTAATTGGTCTGACGGATCGCCGCCAGAACGCGCTCGCGCTTTTCTGGAGAGACTTTTCCTGGACGATTATTCAGGACGTATGAGACCGTGGCGAGCGATACGCCGGAGATATGGGCGATGTCTTTGATGGTTGGCATGGATTTTCAATTTGGGAGCGACCCTTCTATTATACTTCATTCCCGCGCCGACAAAAAATCTCTTGACGGACGGCGGGCGGAGAGTTATAATGAGCCAATTGAAACATTTCAACTCTTCTCGTCATCGCTGAAGGAGATCGTATGCGTTCCCCAGTCATTTCTCGATCGAAGCGCGCCGCCAAACCGTTCGGCGGCCTGCCGCTGCTGGCGGCGGCCGCGCTGCTGACGCCAATAGCGTCGTCGGCCCAGGCCACGTTTCCCTTCCAAAACTCCAAGCTCCCCATCGAAAAGCGTGTGGACGATATCGTCTCGCGCATGACGCTGCCCGAAAAGGCCGCGCAGATGGGAACCGACGCCCCCGCGATCCCGCGCCTCGGTATTCCCGCCTATTACTGGTGGAGCGAATCACTGCACGGCTACGCCTACGGCGGCAAGAGCTTTGATACGGTCTTTCCGGAGCCGATCGGTCTGGCGGCGACATTCAATATCCCCTTGCACGCCAAAGTCGCCAGCGCCATCGGGGACGAGGACCGCGCGGAGTTCAATCGCACCAACGCCGCCGGCAAGCCCACGCCGTTTTATGGACTGACCTTCTTCGCGCCGAACATCAATATCTTTCGCGACCCACGATGGGGGCGCGGCCAGGAAACCTACGGCGAGGATCCGTATTTGACCTCGCAGTTCGGTTCGACATACATCAAGGGACTGCAAGGCGACGATCCGAAGTACTTCAAAGTCATCGCGACGGCGAAACACTACGCGGTTCACAGTGGCCCCGAACCCGAACGGCATGTGTTCAACGCAGTCGTTTCGCCCTACGACTTGCACGATACGTATCTGCCCGCGTTCAAATCCGCCGTCACCGACGGTCACGTTTACAGTGTCATGAGCGCCTACAGCAGTCTTTACGGCGTCCCGGCGCCCGCGAGCACCTTGCTGCTGCAAACGCTGCTGCGCGATCAGTGGGGGTTCCAGGGATATGTCGTCTCAGACTGCGGAGCGATCACGGATATCTCCAACAGCCACAAGTACGCTCCCACGCAGGAAGCCGGGTCCGCGCTGGCGGTCAAGGCGGGGAATGACCTGGCATGCGACAGCGCGTTTAACTCATTGCCCGCCGCCGTGGCGCAGGGGCTCATCACCGAAGCTGAGATCGACAAGTCGCTCAAGCGCCTCTTCACGGCTCGCTTCAAGCTGGGAATGTTCGATCCGCCGTCGGAGGTCACTTACGCGAACATTCCCGCAAGCGTCATCGAAAGCCCGGAGCACCGCGCGCTGGCCCTGCAGGCGGCGCGCGAATCGATCGTCCTCTTGAAAAATGACAAAAACTTCCTGCCGTTCAGCTCGAAGATCAAAAGCATCGCCGTCATTGGCCCGAACGCCGACAACACTGTGGTTCAAGAGGGCAACTATCACGGCGTCTCTTCGCATGAAGTCAGCGTGCTGGAGGGGATTCGCAAGCGGGCGGGCGCCGACGTCAAAGTCACCTATGTCCGCGGAAGCGGTCTGCTGACGGCGAAGGAAGGCGCGCCGATCTCGGGCGATGTCGTGTCCAGCGGCGGCAAGCCGGGCTTCCAGGGCGAATACTTCACCAATATGAAGCTGGAAGGCGCGCCAGCCGCGACACGCCAGGACGCCAGCATCGACTTCAACTTCGCCGAGGCGCCGATCGACGGCGTGGCGCATGAGAACTTCTCGGTCCGCTGGAGCGGAACGCTGACAGCGCCGAAGGACACCAATTACACGCTGACGATCAGCGGCGACGATGGATATCGCCTCTTCATCGACGGCAAGAATGTCGCCGAGGATTGGGGATCGCACGCAGTGACCTCCCGCGACTACGTGCTGCCGCTCAAAGCCGGTCAGTCCGTACCGATCCGCGTGGAGTACTATCAAGAGGGCCAGGGCGCGGAAGTCCATTTGGTGTGGCGCGATGACTCAGCGCCGTCCTTCGCTCCCGCCGTCGACGCCGCCAAGGCCGCCGACGCGGTCATCTTCGTCGGCGGCATCTCCGGCGCCGTCGAGGGCGAAGAAGGCGCGGGCGGCACCGGCGACCGCGCCACCCTGGATATCCCACAGGTGCAGCAGGATTTATTGGAAGCCCTCTACGCCACCAAGAAACCAGTTGTCCTCGTGCTGCTGGGCGGCAGCGCGCTCAGCGTCAACTGGGCGAATGACAAACTGCCCGCCATCCTCGACGCCTGGTACCCCGGCGAAGAAGGCGGAACCGCCGTCGCGGATGTCCTGTTCGGCGACTACAATCCCGCCGGACGTCTTCCCGTCACCTTCTACACCGGCGTCGACCAACTGCCCCCGTTCCGTGATTACTCGATGAACCATCGGACGTATCGCTACTACGGCGGCCACCCGCTCTATCCCTTCGGCTACGGCCTGAGCTACACACGCTTCGCCTACTCCAAGCTCAGCGTTCCCAAGGAAACGGAGCCTGGCGGCCCCGTCACCGTGAGCGCCGAAGTCAAGAACACCGGCAAACTCGCCGGCGACGAAGTCGTTCAGCTTTATCTGCGCCCCGATCCAGACGGCATCCCGCGTGAGATCGAGCCGGGCCAATCCATGCCCCGCCTGATCCTCACCGGCTTCCAGCGCATAAATTTACAGCCCGGCGAAAGCAAGACCGTCAGCTTTACAATTCAGCACGATCAGTTCCTCTTGTTCAACTCCGAGGGCGTCAAGCAATTGCAGCCGGGCACGTGGCAAGTCTACATCGGCGGCGGCCAGCCCGACGTGGACTCCGGCAAGGGCGCTCTCAGCGCCAAGATCGAGGCGCGGTAAGGTCTTGCGTCCATCGGCGAAAGACCTTACCGATGGACGCAATTAGCCCGTCGAATACAAGATAGCCGGCGATTAAAATCGCCGGCGTCTGACGCTCAAACGCAAGACGATACTAGCAAACACAAGCCCCTATTAGCCGCCCCTCCCCTAATACACCGCCAGCCCATTCTGCCCGCTGCCGGCTGGCAATGACGGCAGCGATGACAGCGCTGTTAAGCCCCCGTTTGCTTCCACTCGAAATCCATTGATCCGACCTGTCCCAGCAGTGAGCGCATATAGATAGCGATTGTTGCTACTCAACTCGATATCCAAAGGCGCGCTTCCCGTTCCAGTTCCGACGGATCCCAATATGGTAAGCACACCAGTGTCCCCCACGGAGGCGATGGAAATCTGCGAGCTGCCGGCGTTGGCTGCATAAGCGTAGTGGCCATCGGAACTCGCGACGATCCAGCAGGCGGCGGCAAATCCGGTGGGGACCGATGAGGTTACGGAGGAGAGTGTTGTGTTCGGCTGCACGGCGTAGGAAGAAAGCGCCGATCCTCCATTCGGATTACCGGCGGCTTCCGAAACGAGAAGCGCGCCTTGAGGCGTGAAGGTCAAACTGAACGGCGTTTTTCCAGACGAAGCGTTCGCAACGAGTGTTCCGGCCGCGCCATTGCTTCCAATTGGAAACGTGTCAATACGGTTCGTCAAGCGCTCCGCGGCGGCGAGAACTTTACCATCCGGGCTGAAATCGATAGAAGCCCCGCCGGCGCTCGCTCCGCTGAGCAGCTGTGTCGATCCGGGAATGGGCTGCAAGTGACCGTTACTCAGTACATGGAATCCGCTCACGCTCCCGGCGCCGCCGGAGTTAAGAACATACAGCAAGTCCCCATTAATAGCGAGTGAAACAGGAAAGCCGCCGCCGCTCGGTGCTCTGTCGATCACGCTCAAGCGCCCTTCACTCCCAACCGAGAGCACAGAAACGTCGCCGCTGCCGCTATTGACGGCGTACAGGAAACGATGATCCTCACTGAGCAGCAGCGAATGCTGCGATTGGAGCGGATCGATCGTCCCACCGCTTCCACGCCCGCCGGTCGGGTACGAGCCGATATAATTTAGCGTTCCGTCCGCAGCGCGGTGGTACGCAATCAACTGATTCTGATTGACGCCATTGGTGGCGATGTAGACGGCCCCAGCAGCAGAAGCGATGTGTGACTGCGCCGGCTGAGCCTGGAGCGCCGCCGGCAGTATCACGGCGGCCACGGTCAAAGCGAACGGCAAAAATTTGGCGTGATTGGTCATGGAATTCTCCTGTGAACGAAATGAGAAGACTATCTTCTCTGTCTTCCGCCCTACACACAAACCAGCGCCGCGAAAAGTTCACTCCTCTCAGCAATTGCAGTCGGGCTGACGAATTTCGAAACACAAAAAATAATTTTTCCGTATCTGTCCATAACTCGCGCCGAGCGAACATTACTATAGCAGGAGAGAGAATTTTGATTGGCGAAGACGAGCTGCTGCGGCGTTATGCGACGCGACGGTCGGAGGCGGCCTTCGATGAGCTGGTGCGCCGCCATATGGACTTCGTTTATTCCGTCTGCCGCCGTCAGCTCGGCGACGGCGAGATGGCGCGCGATGTCACGCAGACGGTCTTTTTGCTGTTGGCGCAAAAGTCCGGAAGCATGCGTCCAGGGACAGTGCTCACGGGATGGCTCTTTCAAACGGCGCACCTTGCGTGCCGGAACGCGCTGCGCGCCGAGGCGCGGCGGCGTCACTACGAAGGAAAGGCGGCGCGGGAGATGGAGGATGCGGCGCGCGGCCTGGATACTCAGTGGCGTGCGGTGGAGACAGATTGGGACGATGCGCTCGCGCAGCTCGCCGCCGCAGACCGAAACGCCATCTTTCTGCGTTACATCGAAGAGATGTCGATTGAGGAGACGGCCGCAGCGCTGGGCGTTTCCGTCGCCGCCGCGCAAAAGCGCGTGATGCGCGCTGTGGAGCGCCTGCGCCGCCAGTTCGGACGCTCGGGCGCCGCGCTTTCTACGGCGGCGATCACGGCGATCCTGACGCAGAAGATGGTGAAGGCGGCGCCGGCGGCGCACGCCGCCGCGATCCTGCAGGCGACGACCGGCCCCGGCGCGGCCATCACCGCCACGCTGCCCTTTGGCCTCTCCGGACATGGATATCATCTGTGGCGGCAGGTCACGCTGACCAAGGCGCAGATTTTCGCCGCAGGCGCGCTGCTGGCGGCGGTCTTTGCGGGAGGAGTGGCCCTGCATCATCAGATGTTAGCCGTTGGAGCTGGGACACCCGCCAAGGCCGCTGTTCCGGTTCCGACAATCGCTGTGCGCGGGCGCGTGCTGGACCCAGCCGGCAAACCCGATCCCGGCGCCCGCGTGACACTGCTTCGGTACGGAGTTATGAATGGAGCCACGGCGGAAGAAGTCGCTCGAACGGTGACGGACGGCGCGGGGCGTTACGCCATCCCGCAAGTGGCGGGCGGTCCGCTCGGCCTCGCCGTGGTGGCGGACGACGGCAAGGCGATGGAGTTTGGGACGCCGGATATGGACCTTCGACTTTCGGCGCCGACCCGCATGCTCCTGCATGTTGTTGACGCCAATGGACAGCCGGCGTCTGGAGTAAGCCTGAAGCCGATCATGTTCAGCATCACCGGGCCGCTCGGACAGACAGCGACAATCAATCTGGCCGTCGGCAGCCCGGATCGCCTGACAAAGACAACGGATGCGCAGGGAAATGCGATCTTTACAGGACTGCCACAGGGATTTATGGTTTCGTTCCAGGTGCTCAGCACCGAGTATGCACGCCGCCCACCCACCGCAGACGGCATCCCGCTGTCGCGATCGCCGGACTCAGGATCGTTCCTGGTGGATCTGGCGCCAAGCGCGGCGCTTGAGGGGCGCGTTGTCTACGCCGATACGGGCAAACCAGCCGCTGGCGTGCATATCGGCGCGCAGGAGATCGCCACATCCGCGTGGGGCGAAACCGTCACGGACGCCGATGGTCGATACAGGATCACACAGCTTCTGCCGGGAAAATACAATGTGGCGGTGGACGAACAGAGTCCGTCCCTGGGAGGCGAATGGACGGCGGCGGCGCGCGCCAATGTCGTGGTCGAATCCGGCGCTTCCATCCCTAGTCTGGATCTGCGCCTGTCTCATGGAACGATGATTGTTGGGACTGTCCGTTCCAAAACCGGCGCTTTGTCGGCTCCAATAACCATCGGAGTTTACGGTCCCGCCCACCCACGCGGGGGCGCCTGGGTCAATAGCGTCGATACCGACCGAGACGGGACATATCGCTTGCGGGTTCCGCCGGGCCGTCAGTATGTATACCCGCTGAACGATCCCGCCGGCGGCGTGGATGTGACGGCCTCCGAAAGCAAAGACACGCAAGTGAATTTCGAGCAATAATACTTCGAGCGGTAAGGAGATGAACGTGTTGAATAATGGCTTGGCGTTTTTATTAAAAGGCGGCCCAGTGATGTGGCCCCTGTTTCTGTGCGCGATCGCCTCGGTCACGGTCATGATCGAGCGCTATTTCGCGCTTCGCTCCGTGCTGCGCGGCAGCCGCGGCCTGCGGCTCCAGGTTCGCAGTTCCCTGGCTCAGGGGAGAGAACGCGCGGCGCTGGATCTGCTGGACGTACGCAGCGGACCGATCGCCCGTGTCCTGAGGACGGCGCTGGAGTTTCGCGCCCTCGGCCGTCAGAACATGGAGCATCTCGTGACCGAGGTGGCGATGGATGAGACTCCTAGCCTGTCACGCGGACTGAACATTCTGGATACGGTCATCACGATCGCTCCCCTGCTGGGACTGCTCGGGACCGTGACGGGAATGATCGCCGCCTTCCAAGTCGTCGCGGTCTCGACTGGCCTCAGCGCGCCCACGGAGATTACCGGCGGCGTCGCCGAAGCGCTGATCGCCACGGCGACCGGCCTCGCCATCGCGATCACCACGCTCGTGGGATACAATTACCTCACGGAGCAAGTCCGCCGTATCGTCGCGGAAATGGAAATGGCGGCCACCCAGCTCATCAACGATTTGGAGCTGCGGAATCTCTCGGAGGAGCGCGTCCATGAGACTGCCGGCGTCTAAACCCAAACGGGCGCGGATCGAGATCGTTCCGATGATCGACACCGTGTTCTTTCTGCTGATTTACTTCATGATCGCCAGCATGACCATGACGCGTATGAACGCCGAAAAGGTCGCGCTCCCGGTCAGTCACACGGCGGCGGCCAAACCTGCCGACGACATTGTGGTCACGGTCACCAAAACCGGCCTCTTCTATATCGATCGGGACCCCGTTGCGGAATCCGGCCTGACTTCGGCCCTGAACGCGCGTTTGGCCGCAAAGCCGGTCTCAGCCGCCGTTATCATCAACTGCGACAAGGACCAGCCGGCCGGCCGGTTCGCCCGGATCTTCGACCTTGTGAAGCAGTCTCAGGCGGCCAACGTGATGATCGCGACGACGCCGAGCGATCAGTGGGAGAAACGGCCATGAGACTGCCACAGCCGGAGATGCGGCGCGGACGCATCGAGATCATTCCGATGATCGACACGATCTTCTTTTTGCTTGTCTTTTTTATGATCACCTGGCTGACTATGACGCATATGAAGGGCATGAACGTCAGCCTTCCGCGCCAGACCAAGGCAGGCGGAAAGGCGCCGTCGTCCGTCATGGTCTCGCTGTCGCCACAGGGCGGCTATTATCTCGACAAACGCCCCGTCGCCCAGGGCGTCTGGAAAGAGCGGCTCACGAAATCGCTGATCGCGCACCCAAATTCAGTAGTGGTGCTCAATGTCGCCTCCACACAAAAGACACAGACCTTGATCGAACTGATGGACGAAGTGAACGGGGTCATCGCGGCCTCTCACACCCACGCCGAAGTTTTGATCGCAACGCCGCGCACCGGGAAGCCGGACACTTCCAAAAACGGCGCGGATGCGACATCGGGTGATTCCGGAGGATCCCATGACAACCGATAAGCGATTTCGATATTCCCTCGCGGCGTCCCTCGCTTTCAACGCCGCCTGCATCGCCGTTGTCGGCGGGGTCGCCGCCCATCGCGCCGCAAGCCATCCGCATCCCACAAAGGCGGGCGATATCCTGCACCCAAAACCTCTCCAAATGGCCGCCGCGCCCGACGCAAGTTCCGATGCGGGAGCGCAGGAGAAGGGCCAGCCTGGAACTGCGGGCGATGGCGACGGCGCTTCCGGTTCGAGGGGCGTCGGGTCCGCCGGACACGGGCATGGCAAGGGCGCATCAGAAGCGCGTGAGGGCGACGGACGCGGCGTGGACGACGGCGGCGCGGAAGCCGCCATGGTAAAACAGCTCAAGCAGCTCGCGGTGCGCGGCGGTCTCACCGCCGCCCAGCAGGCTCAGCTCGCGGAGGCCGAGGCGCGCTTGCAGGCTCATGAAGCGCGCCTGAAATCTCCCGCGACCCAATTCCCGGCGGGACAGCGCCCCAGCAGCCACGACGCTAAGACGGCAAGCTCGCAAGACGCCCGGCCATCGGCAAGCAGCAAGACGCCCATGCAGATAGCCAACGCCAAGCTGTCTCCCAACGAACTCCAAACCCTGCGGCCAGGCCAAGCGCCCGCCGAAGGTCCCGAGGGACACAACGAACGGGCGGGCGATCAGGCCAAGCCCGCCGGCGCGGACGGCGCGCCAAAAGAAGCGCAGAGCGCGGCCGGGGATAAATCAAAACCAAGTTCGAAGATGTCCGTCATCACGCAGCCCTCGTCGCCGTCGAAGAACGGCCGCGGCGCCGCCGGCGGCAACTCCATCGCGCCGAAAATGCTGAAGTACGGCAAGATGAAGCTCAATCTGGGGACGATCCATATGACCCGGCCTAATGGCCCGGTCACGGGCGGCGGTCTCGCGGACCAGCGCAATGTCGAAATCACGGCGCATATGGTCGTTGACGACCTCAAGAACCAGCCAAAAACCTTCAAGCCAAACAAATCCGTCAAGCGCTTCCCGCCGAACTGCAAAGGCGATCCCGGCAATACATCCAAGTGTCTCCCTACCGGAGGAAACACAAGCCTGGGAGGCGGAACTCTGCACGGAAAGAACGACCATATCACGGGGATGAAGTACTGCGTCCCTGGCGCCGGTGGACTGCCGTCCGCCGGTGGAGGGGGCGCCTCGGGAGGCGGCAAGCAGGCGCAGGGCCAAAAGACGGCCAGCGTCCAGAAGACGGGGGCCGGACCAAAACAGGGCGGCGGACAGAAAGTAGGCAGCGGCCAGAAGCCCGGCGAGGGACGTCGTCAGGGCGGCGGGGGCAACTCGCCCAAGGGCGACACGAGCGCGTATGGCGCGACGCGCGGATCCTCCACGGTCGTCTCGCAGGCGTACCAGGGCGGTGGCGCTTCGAACGCAGAGGCGCATCGGGGCTGGGCGAACGGCCATGAGAACCCCAACGAGCCCGTCAAAACGAATCTCAATCCTCAGCATCTGCCAAGTTCCCACGGCGACGCGCACGACATGATCCCGGGCGCGAAGGCGCCGAGCGCCGATCGGAAGTGGGTGTACGATCCCTCCGAACACACCGAAAGCGCGCCGCATGGCGAGCGCCCGTCGCCGCTCGCGCAGTTCCGCGTTTCGGCCAATAGCATCGGCTCGATGAGCAAGTTCGGAACCATCGACTGGGCGCCGCCCGCCAAGACCGTCCGTAAAAAACAGCCTTTCGGCGGCGACGGATCCGGCCTCCTGGGAGTCTACTATCGGGGCAACGCGTTCAATCAGTTCGTCTTCAAGAAGCCCGATCGGAACATCGACTTCGAATGGAGCGGCCGAACGCCGGACGCGCGCCTGCCTGCGAACCGCGAGTACAGCATCCGCTGGATGGGCAAGCTGGTCCCCAAAGTCACGGACACCTATACGATCATGACATCGTCCGACGACGGCGTGCGGCTCTACATCGATGGCAAGCTCGTCATCTCTAACTGGACCACGCATGGCCCCGATGAGGACACCGTGACAATGCATCTCGAAGCCGGTCACGAGTATCAGATCAAATTGGAGTACTACGAAAACGGCTACGGCATCGCCGAGATGCGCCTCTACTGGGAAGCCCCCAGCGTTCCACGCGAATACATCCCGGAAAGCTGCCTGCGCTACCCCAAGGCGCGCGAGCTTCAGTAATGACAGACAAACACGCCCACGGCTTGCGCCATGGGCGTTTTTGTTTCGACGATGCAGGCCGTGTGAGGCGTCCTGCTACTTCTTCGCAGGCGGCGGAGGAGCAGCGATATCGCCCATTATCGCCATGGGAGCCGGAGCCGGCGGCTTGGGTGGAGCTGGGAATGCGACTTTGCCCATCAGCGGCGTTAGCGTCGTGGGCTTAGGAGGAGGCGGAGCCGCAATCCTGCCCATCGTCGCCAGAGGCGACACAGGCTTGACGACGGGCGGCTTTGTCTTAACGCTCCCCGCAGGCTTGATCTTGACGATCTTCACAGGAGCGGTCGTTTTCGCGGCCGCATGGATAGGAGCAGCCATCTCCCCCAGAAACGCCTTAGCCGCCGGGGGATTGTCGGCGTGCGCGGGCCGCGTCGTCCCAACGATGGACGCCACCGCGAGCGACGCCGCCCAGGACAGAGCTGTCACATACCGCCGCCGTGCGACGCGCACCCCGACCGGGCAATCCTTGGTCATCATCGTTCCATCCGAACGACGATAGAACCGGACACAAAGCTTCCCCTCATTCGCCGCCACCAGGGCCTGCGCCTGCGCGGTCGTCATCTCCGAAAGATTGTAAACATTGCGAGCACACTTGCCGCAATGACGAACGGCTCCCTCGCCATCCATCTCGGACCAAGACTCATGACACGGACTGGCGACTTCGATTTGCTGCAATGGGATCATGATGGCGCTCCTGTGTTATCCGTCGATTCTTTTATGATTAACTGATGTGAGCGCGTATCGGTCTGGCAGCTTCATTTTAAACTCAGCGGCTTAATCGCGCTTCTGAAGGGCAGAGAGGCCAAATGCCATTCCAATAAGAGAGGCCAGCGGTTGAAACCGCGCCTTCAAGAGCGCAGAAGTCCGCCTGCGCGGACTACATTGTCCGCGACGACACCATCGAATATTCGGCCTATTATAAGACGATATCGTGCTCGAATATGTAACCCACGCAGGTGGGTTTCCGCGCTCTTGCAGGCGCGACTTCAGTCGCCAGCGTCTCTTACCAGCCGGCGCAGCGTCTCGTCATATTGCTCAAAGACGGCGTCCGCCGCTTCTTCGAACGTTTCACGCCGACGAGGAGCCGATGCGACGGGAGCAGTCAGTACGATGCGGCCCGCTTCAAAGGCGATCTCTACCTCGTCCGTCACGCCGAGGTGCTGAAGCATATCTCGCGTGAGAATTAAGCCCTTGCTGTTTCCGATCTTTTGCAGTGATCGTGTCATCAGTTCCTCCAAGGTCATGCTCGTTTTTGTAAATCATACCGTAAGAACATCGTTATGACAAGTTTTGTTGGGAACGTCTGCTGAAATCTGCGAAAGCAAACACTTGTACGAATGACGTTACTCTGCCTCAATCTTGACATTAACTACCAAATAGGGTAAAATACTACCACTCTTTTGACTGGATTTTGTGTGAGAGGATTGAGAAATGGCTGACGAAGAAGTTCCGACCCCCGACCCTATTTCCGAGAACCCCGACGACCAGCCGGATACGCCTGACGAGCAGCCGGAAGCGCCGATTGTGGAGACGACGACCGCGCTCCTTCCCAACAACGCCGGGTTCGAGGTTGTCAATACGACGCTCGAAGATGAGATGCGACAGTCGTATCTCAACTACGCAATGTCGACGATCATCTCTCGCGCGCTTCCCGATGTCCGCGACGGCCTCAAGCCCGTTCAGCGCCGCATTTTGATGGCGATGAGCGACCTGAACCTCACGCCGGCGGCCCAGCAGCGTAAGTCGGCGAAGATCGCCGGCGACACCTCGGGCAACTACCATCCCCACGGCGAAGCCGTCATCTACCCCACTATGGTCCGCATGGCGCAGGACTTCTCGCTGCGCTATCCGCTCGTGGACGGGCAGGGCAACTTCGGCAGCATCGACGGCGACCCGCCGGCCGCCATGCGCTACACCGAAGCCCGTATGTCGCACTTCGCGATGGAGATGCTCCAGGACCTCGACCGGGACACCGTCAACTGGACCGAAAACTACGACCAGACGCGCGAGGAACCGACCGTTCTTCCCGGCAAGTTCCCGAACCTGATCTGTAATGGCGGCAGCGGCATCGCCGTCGGCATGGCGACCAACATCCCCCCGCACAACCTGCGGGAAATTGTCGACGCCCTGTACCACCTGATCGACAACCCTGACGCCACCTCCGACGAGCTGATGACATTCGTCAAAGGGCCGGACTTCCCCACCTATGGCCTGATTTTGGGCACCAAGGGAATCCGCCTGGCGTACGCCACCGGGCGCGGCTCCGTGATCATGCAGGCCCGCACCACGATCGAACCGATGGAAAACGGACGCAACGCGATCATCATCACCGAGCTTCCCTATCAGGTCATCAAGCAGCGCCTGATCGAGCAGATCGCGGAGCTTGTCAAGCAGAAGAAGATCGAAGGGATCGTCAACCTCAACGACTACACCGACAAGACCGGCATGCGGGTCGTTGTCGAGCTGAAGCGCGAGGCGTATCCCAAGAAGGTCCTGAACTTCCTGCTCAAGCATACGCCGATGCGCTCCACGTTCGGCGTCAACATGATCGCCCTGATCGAAGGACAGCCGCAGATCCTTTCGCTGCCGCAGGTGCTCAACGCCTTCCTGAAGCATCGCCGCGAAGTGATCGTCCGCCGCACCATCTTCGAGTTGAACAAGGCCAAGGCGCGCGCGCATATCTTGGAAGGTCTGCGCATCGCGCTGGACTTCCTCGACGAGATCATCGCCCTGATCCGGGCTTCGCGCACGGCGGAGATCGCCCGCACCGAGATGATGGCGCGCTTCACGCTCTCCCAGCTCCAGGCCGACGCCATTCTCCAGATGCAGCTGCGCACCCTCACGGGCCTGGCGCGCGAGCAAGTCGAGAACGAGTACAAAGAGCTGCTGCGCCAGATCGGCTTCTATGAGGATATCCTTGCGACGCCCGCCCGCGTCGAGGCGATCATCCGGACGGAACTGAAGTTCCTGCGCGACAAGTACGGCGACGAGCGACGCACGCGCATCGTTCCGATGGAGGCCGAGGAGATCGGCGACGAAGATCTCATCCCCGAAGAGGAGATGATCATCTCGATCACGCGCGATGGCTACATCAAGCGCGTTCCCAAGGAAACCTACCCCACCCAGCACCGCGGCGGTAAGGGCCGGATCGGCGCAACGACGAAGGAAGAGGACACGATCGAGCACCTCTTCATCGCCACGACGCACCACTACATCCTGTTCTTCACCGACCGGGGCCGCGTGTACCGTCTCAAGGCCTACGAAGTGCCCCAGACATCGCGCACGGCCATGGGCAGCGCCGTCATCAACCTGATCAATATTCAGCCCGGCGAGCGCATCACGGCGACGGTCCCGATCAAGGACTACAAAGAAGCCACGGGCTACTTGCTCCTCGCCACCGAGTGCGGCGAAGTCAAGCGCACGAAGCTTGCCGAGTTCGCCAACCTGCGCAACAACGGCCTGAACGTCTTCGACATCGAAGAGAACGACTCGCTGCGCTGGGTCGCCCACACCAGCGGCGACAACGAAGTGATCATGGTCACCCGCAAGGGCATGTCCATCCGATTCCATGAGAACGAAGTTCCCTCGCGCGGACGCGCCGCCGGCGGCGTTCGCGGAATTCGTCTCTCGGAAGAAAAGGGCGATTCCGTGGTCGGCATGGCCCTGGTGGACGCCGAACTGGACCTGCTCGTCATCGGCGAGCGCGGCATTTCCAAGAGGACACCGTTCAAGGAATACCGCTCGCAGTCACGCGGCGGCAAGGGCATCCTGACGATGGCGCTCTCCGAGAAGACCGGAAACATCGTGGACGCCCAGGTCGTCGACAAAGATGACCGCCTGCTGATCATGACCCGCGAAGGCATCACCATCCGCCTCCGCGTCGATGACATCCGCAGCAGCGGCCGCAGCACCCAGGGCGTGCGCGCGATCAACCTGAGCGACAACGACACCGTCGCCAGCGTCGAGCGCATTACCGCCGACAAGCTGCCAATCGAACCGCCCGCCGCTCCCGACGCGGTGTAATCTTCACAATCAAAAAGCCCCGAGCGTCGATTGACGCTTGGGGCTTTTGAATTCTCCGCCTGCCCCCAATCCTGGTTTACAACGGTATGTTTTCTGACCAATGCGTTCGTATCCATCACACCGGCCATAAATGACCGGCCTGCGAGGGAGCCCCATAAATGGGGCTGAACAAGAGCCAGCAATCGCAAGTCTGGGCAGTTCACCGTCATGACAAACGAACGCGGAGTTTTCTCAGCCCCATTTATGGGGCTCCCTCGCAGGCCGGTCATTTATGGCCGGTACGAAGAATAGGCTAGCTTCCTCACTCCTCAACCACTTCCCGTATCCGCCGCTCCAGGCGCTCCAAATCCAGTCCGCCCTCATCGCGCGCGATGCGCCGCACCGTCGCGTTCACATTACCTAGGTCCATGAGCAAGTCGCGCAGAATCTCCTGCTGCTGGCGGGACTGCGTCACTTCCTTCGGCTCCTGAACCAAATCGCGCACGATCGAATCCTCGGCCCGCGAGCCGACGAGAGGCTCGTCCTGCCCTAACATGTGAACGAGCGTGCGACGGCCGGGGCCGCGCTCCTGCTCGATCGGCATGACAGCCGTGACCTGATCCGAGCGCACATACTTTCCATACCCAAGATGGACTAATACCGATGGCTGTACCTTCATAAACATTCTCCAATTTTCTTAGTCTCTGTTACTAATTATAACAAATTATTCACGAAATTTGTTCCGTAAAAACACGTCTGAAAATATATTTTACAAACATTTGTTCTTAACCCAAAAACGATGAGAATCACGACTGTTACGCACGATTCCCAGGGCGATTGCTCCTTGACATCGTTTCGGCGCCCATGCTACACTAACGCACCATGAGCCAAGCAGCACCCGATGAAATTTTGACGATTCTGGCGCGCGATGCGCGCACGACGCCAGAGACGATCGCCACCCTGACCGGACGCAGCGTTGACGCCGTCAAAGCCGCTATCGCGGACTATGAGAAGCGCAGCGTGATCAAGAGCTACAAGACGATTGTCGACTGGGAAAAGGCGGGCGTCGAGAAGGTCTTCGCCTTTATCGACGTCAAGGCGCTTCCCGCCCGCGACGTCGGCTTCGACGCCGTCGCCGAGCAGCTCTATCGTTATCCGGAAGTGCATAGCGTCTGGCTGATCTCCGGCGGCAGCGATCTGCGCATCGTTATCGAGGCTGCGGATCTG
Organism: Capsulimonas sp.; assembly: GCF_039929585.1. NCBI lineage: Bacteria > Bacillati > Armatimonadota > Armatimonadia > Capsulimonadales > Capsulimonadaceae > Capsulimonas > Capsulimonas sp. The sequence goes on along the minus strand of NZ_JBDSQY010000348.1, from coordinate 288 downwards.
CGCGAAGTCGGCCGATTCGTGGCCGAGAAGCTGTCCACTATCGACGGCGTCACCGGCACCGACACCCATTTCCTGCTGCGCAAATACAAAGAAGACCAGATTCTATTCGTCGACGCCGCCGAAGATCCCCGTCTGGTTGTCGCGCCTTAGGATGGCCCTCACCCCCTGTATGAACAGGGACATGCTTTACACTTTAGACCGGCGACATCCTTTACACATTATTAGGATTGTTTCTCCTTCGAAATGTCTCTTGATGTTTCCAAAGCCAGTGGCGTCTCGCCATTTCAC
>NZ_JBDSQY010000347.1:0-4989 GCF_039929585.1 Capsulimonas sp. | reverse complement strand
ATTGGGACGCCCGCCTGCCTCGATCTGTGCGTTCGTAAACTTTTACTGTGATTTCGCCTCCTTTCATGGAATAACCACCTCGGTATTGTCAAAATCAGGTAGTTTTTTCAGTAAGGAGTTTGCGTGGCAGTCACAACGGGAGCACAGTCTCAGGGAACGGGCGGCGCGCCTACGGGGATCATGGGATTCTTCGCCAAGGCGGCGCAGCAAACCGATATCGCCATGGCGATGGCGCTGATCGGCATGATCGCGATGCTGATCCTGCCTCTGCCGGAGCCGCTGTTGGATCTGGGGTTAGTCATCAACCTTGCCGGCGCCGTCCTCATCCTCCTCACTTCACTTTATACGACCCAGCCGCTGCAATTTTCCGTCTTTCCCGCCTTGCTGCTAGTGACCACGCTGTTCCGACTTGCCCTCGAAGTTTCGGCGATGAAGCTGATCATCGGCACGGGATCGGCGGGACATGTCATCAAGACCTTTGGCGAAGTGGTGATCGGCGGCAACTACGTCGTCGGCATCATTGTCTTTCTCCTCCTGGTTGTCGTGCAGTTTGTTGTCATTACGGCTGGCGCCGGGCGCGTCGCGGAAGTCGCGGCGCGCTTTACTTTGGACGCGATGCCCGGCAAGCAGATGGCGATCGACGCCGACCTGAACGCCGGCGTTATCACGCAAGACCAGGCGCGGGATCGACGCAAAGCGGTCGGGCAGGAAGCGGACTTCTACGGAGCGATGGACGGCGCCAATAAGTTCGTTCGCGGCGACGCCATCGCGGCCATCGTCATCATCGTTCTGAACATCATCGGCGGCTTTGCGATGGGGCTGAGTAAGGGCGAAGGCGTTGTTGAAGTCCTGCAAAAGTACACGATCCTCACGGTAGGCGAGGGCCTGGTGGCGCAGATCCCGGCGCTGCTGATTTCGACCGCCGCCGGTTTGATGGTCACCCGCGCTGCATCGGATACGGCGATGGGCGGCGACATCGCCCGTCAGCTCTTCGCTTCTCCGCGCCCACTGATCATTGCCGCCGGACTCGTGATGCTGTTCGTGCCCTTCGGGTTTCCGCTGCCACAAACATTGCTGGTGTCCGGCATCCTCGGCGGCACGGGGTTTATGATCCTTTCCAACAACCGCAAAGCCGTCGCCGTCGCGCAGGAAAACGCAATCGCCGCCGCCGCGCCCAAGCCTCTCGCCGCAACAACCCCGCAAAGTCTCCTGCCTTTGTTAAATGTTGATGTGCTTGAGCTGAATTTTGGGTATGGATTATTGGGATTGGTGGATCAAGCTGCGGGCGGAGATTTGCTGGATCGTATTACCATGATCCGGCAGAAGACGGCCCTGGAACTGGGCCTTGTCATACCAACGGTTCGCATTCGGGACGATCTGCATCTGCGCTCAAACGATTACACGATTAAGCTGAAGGGCGCGAGCGTCGCGACGGGTACGGTGCATCCAAACTCGATCATGCTGATCGACCCGGGTGTCGTCATCGATCCGATCACTGACGGTATTCCGACCCGAGAACCGGCCTTCGGCGTTCCGGCGCAGTGGGCGCCCAAAGCGATGCGGGACCGCGCCGAGATGGCGGGTTACACGGTTGTCGATCCCTCGTCGGTCATCACGACGCATTTGGCGGAGGTCATCAAGAGTTATGCGGCGGAGATTATCACGCGTCAGGATTCGCAGGCGCTGATCGAGCATATCCGTCAGGCGAACTCGGCGGTGGTGGAAGAATTGATCCCGTCGCTGATGAGCGTCGGTGAAGTCCAGAAGGTTCTTCAGCATCTGCTGCGCGAACGGATCTCCATCCGGGACATGGTGACGATTTTGGAAACGCTGGCGGACAACGCGTCGAAAACCAAGGACATGGATATGCTTGGCGAGTGGGTGCGCGCGGCTTTGGCCCGCTCCATCTGCCGGCAGTATGTGGACGAAAGCTCCGGGACGCTGCACGCGCTGACATTGGATCCACAGCTGGAGCAGACCCTGATGGAATCCGTCGTGCCGGGCGCGCCGGCGCTTTCCTTGGAGCCGTCCGTCGCCCGGGAGTTCCTGCGGTCGCTGGGGCAGCAGGTGGAGCGAATGGCGTCCCTCGGATATCAGCAGCCGCTGCTGATCTGTATGGCGGCTTTGCGATTGCCGCTGCGTCGTCTGACCGAACGTTCACTTCCGCATCTGGTCATACTTTCATATCACGAGATCGTCCCGAATACGGACGTTCGCGCCGTAGGTTCGGTAACAGGAACAGAAAATGCCTAATATGCTCTTCGCCAGTCAAAGGAGCGCACTCGCGGACGCCCGCCAGGACCGCCGAGTAACACCCGCCATGCGCGTCAAATCCATCACCGGTACGACCATCTCGCAATGTCTGCTCCAGGCCAAGATCGAGCTCGGCTCCGACGCCGTCATTCTGAGCAAGCGTACGGTCCGTAAGGGCGGCTTCTTCGGCCTCGGCGGCAAGAACATGATCGAAGTCACGTTCGGCGTGACGGACGACTCGGCGCAGAGCGACGCCAATGCCGGATACATTCAGAAACTGGAATCGCAGATCGCAACCCTCTCCACGAGCGTTCAGGCATTGATCGATTCCTCCGGCAAACGCAAGTGGAACGACTATCCCCCGGTGGGCGCGGTGGAGCCCGACGGCATGACTGGTGATCTTGTAAGCCGACGGGGACGCGGCAAAGCCGCCGAAGCGCCCTCGGACCCATATGCCGGACTTTCGCGCCAGCTGCTCGAAGCCGATATCGCCGCGCCGCTCGTCCGCCAATTGATCTCCGAAATCCCTCCGGGGCTGACGACCGCCACCGCTACCAGTGAACTGCGTACCCTGCTGTCCCAAAAACTGCTGATCGCCAACCGGGTCGAGATTCAGCCGGGCGGCAAACTGCGTGTCCTCGCGTTCGTCGGCACCACCGGCGTCGGCAAGACCACAACTATCGCCAAACTCGCAGCCCAATATTCCCTGGTCGAGCGCCGCAAGGTGGGGGTTATCACGATGGACACCCAGCGCATCGCCGCCGCTCAGCAGCTCCAGACCTACGGCGACATCCTGCGCGTCCCCGTGAAGATCGCCCACGACAAATCAGAAATGGTGAGCCAGCTTTCCGAGTTCGCCCGTCAGGGGATGGAACTGGTGCTTCTCGATACCGCTGGCCGCTCACCCAACGATATGCTTCCGCTCAGCGAAACCGCCGATTTGTTCGACGGCGTCGGCGTCGTCCAGAAGTTCCTGGCCGTCCCCGCCACGCTCTCCCCGCGCGACATGGACAATGTCGTCGGGCGCTTCTACAACACGCTTGCGCCGGACGCCTTGATCCTGACCAAGCTCGACGAAGCCACCGACAGCGCCTGCTTCGGCAAGCTGCTCACCATGCAGGCCAAATATGGCATCCCGCTCGCCTACGTGACCACCGGCCAAAAAGTCCCCGACGACATCGCCTTCCCGGACTCGCACGCGATCGCCGCCCGCATACTTTCAACGGCGATTCTATAAGCAAGTTAATGCAAAATTAAGATACAAGTCGAGCCAGCCGGTTTTTCGGCTGGCTGTCTTTGTTTTCAATCGAGCGCTTTGGCTATTACCGTTTCAGATGCAGCCCAAAAATTGCCGCCAGCATCGATGGTGGCATCAGGCTAGCCGCCATTAGCGTACCCGCGAGAAGCATGGCCGCACGCGCAACATAATTACGCGTTGGCAGCGGAACTAAGTTGGCCGCCGCAATTGCAAACGCTGCCGTCACTATCGAGAGGATCCGCGATTTCAGAGCTGTTGGCGCCGAAAACGTTGACATAATATTTGCCGCCAGAACCAGCCACCCGATGAGCGCCAAACCGACAGCGACTTTGGCCTTTGTCGGAATCGAACTTAATGCCAAATTTTCCATTTTTGCTCCTTCTCATCTTCTGTGAGCAGTCATAAGTAACAAACTGTGCAGAGCGCCGATCGTTTCGCCGGGAAGCAATTTTTCCGAAGCGATTATTCGACGGTAAATCGATGCCGGTTCGCGCTCCACTGCTCCCGCGTCAGCGTCCATCCCACCCGCCTGTGCTTGCCGGACACAAATAGAACGTCCTCCGTAATCTTAGAAATCTCCGCTCCCGACTTCTCCTTCAGCCGATGTGAGCCAACATTCGCCTCGGCGTTATTCAGTCTCAGATACGGAAGCTCCAGCACATCGAAAGCAAAATCGTTCACGGCGGCGACCGCCTCCGTCATATATCCCTGCCTCTGATACGGCAGGCCGATCCAGAAGTCCCGGCTGTTCTCTGGATTGGTCGGCGTCAGCTCAACCGCGCCGATCAGCAAATCGTCGTCAGCCGCCTTGAGCGTCAGCGCCCAGCTATAACGCTTCCCAGCGGCGACTTCCGCGAGCGCATACTCAACATACTTCTGCGCGCCGTCGTCGGGGTAAGGCCAGGGGATGACGGACGCCATATATCGCACGACTTCCCAGTGCGGAAACAGTTCTTGGTTGCGTGGCGCGTCCGACAGTTGGAGCGGACGGAGAAGTAGGCGAGGGGTTTCCAAAATCGGCGTCATTGCTGTTCTCATTTCTCACTCAAGGCGTAATCAGTCGCTACTCGTCAATGTGCTCCCATTCATCCTGCAGGGCGAGGCATTCGTTAAGACCAGCTTTGGTTTGAGACGCAGCCCATATCCACTGATCTCCATCGGTTTGGATGATAGAATTTTCTCCACCATAGAGCATCGTTGGGTGCTCCGGCCAGCGCCAAATCGGCAGGCCAAGGTCGATGAAATTTACAGACACTTCTTGAATGACATCGTCATCGGCGTCGCTATTGGCGCAGTACCGAGAAGAAAACAGAGCTTCCTGGATCATTGTCTGCAAAATGAACTCAGAAGTTCCCTCTGTGTCTATAATGATTGAGACGGTTCACTACACTAAATGATGATTGTCTCCGAGGGCGGAGAATGGATTTTTCGATGGTCTCTGATCTCAACAAAAATGGCGCAAACGGCAACGGCGCGCT
>NZ_JBDSQY010000346.1:0-4381 GCF_039929585.1 Capsulimonas sp. | reverse complement strand
CTTCGGCCGAAGGCCGGGGGTAGGTCATATGTGAGAGGGGATGGCCAGGGCAGGTCACGAAGGACAGAAGCACCGGGGGATGAGGGCCAAATCCTAATCGTCATCATCCTTGATTCGCGCGGAAGACAACGTATAACGGCGTTCCGGCGGCGTGGTTCCTTTGATGGAGCGCCACAGGATGTCGTTGAGCTGTTCGTCGGGCGCGGATTCTTCTTTGAGCGTGTTGAGCAGGCGGGCGCTGTCGGCGGCGCGATAGGCGGTCTTGATATTGACTTCCGCAAGGATATCGCGCGCGGGAAGAACGGCGGCGTAAGGCTCCGCGTTGACGGCGCTCTTCTGGAAGATGTCCATGGGAGGAGCGATGGCGTCATACTGTGTCATCGGAGGCAGACCGAGCAGCAGTTCTATTGTACGCAGGGCGCTGTCCGTGTTGTAGAAGCGACTATCATGGGTCGCTTTTTCAATGAATGGGCTGATGACATAGGCCGTCGAGCGGTGCGCGTCCACGTGATCGTAGCCGTGCTGCGCGTCATCCTCCACCACGACAATTACCGACGATTTCCAGTAGGGGCTGTGGCTGATGATGTCCGCGATCTGCCCGACCGCATAGTCGTTGTCCGCGATCATCGCGAGCGGCGACGAGCAGCCGTCCCAAGTCCCCGCCGTATGGTCGCGCGGCAGACAAATCATGGAGAAACGCGGCAGGTTCCCGTTTTTGACGTACTCGGCGAATTCGCGCTTCCAGGCGGAGACGCGGGAGGGCGCGTTGTACTTGCCGTAGGCTTTCATCTGGCGCGGCGCGGGGGTCAGTTTGGCGTCGATCCAGGCATCGCTGTCGGCGTAGTTCGTATCCCACAAACGAAACTCTTCGCAGGTCTTGCCGACCAGTGTCTTCCTGGTCGGACTGTTGGAAACGCCTTCCGTTCCTTCCGTCGCCGATTTGCGCGGGACGTCGAAGTCGTCGGTAAAGAAGCCGTAATTGCGGAACGAAACGCCATGGGCGGCGCATTGATCCCAGATGTAACCGCCCGCAGGATGGTTGGCGTCGGGGATGTCGAAGCGGTCCACGGAGATCCCGTTGTTGCTGCCCTGGAAATCGTACGGACGGCGGCGGCCGCCATAGTTGTGCGCGACATTGCGCTCGTTAAACTCCGAAGCGATGGAGGCGGTGGACCAGTTCCAGCCGTCCCCGGAGACCTCGGCGCAGCAATAGAAGTTATCGAGCAGCACAAAGCGCTCGGCCAGTGCGTGCTGGTTAGGCGTGATGTCGCGGCCGTACAGCGCAAGCGCCGGGTCGCCGTTCCCTGTCGGCACATCCCCTAGAACCTGATCGTAGGTGCGGTTCTCTTTGATAATGTAAAAGACGTGCTTGATTCCCGGATTTTGGAACTTCTTCTTCTTTCGAGCAGCGCCCTGATTGTTCGTGAGGACTTGGGCGGTGAGTGTCTTAAGCGGCGGCAGGGCGGCCAAATCAATCGTCGTCACCGTGCCGTCGATGATGTTCTGAATATACTGCGGCGAATCGGCGAGGTCCTTGCGCGGCTCGCTGTTCGGATTGCGAACTCCGACGCCTTTGGCGTTGGCGACAAACAATCGCTTGCCGTCTGGCGAGATCACGGCTCCCGTGGGGTACCAGCCGACCGGCAAATACCCAGCCAGCTTTGCTTCGGGAAGGTTCACGACTCCGACGGCGTTCATATCGCCAAGTGTCACGTACAGCGTCTTCTCGTCGGCCGACAGCCCCAGGCCGGTCGGGGTCGCGCCGGGCAGTCCGCGCATGTTGTCGGGGCGCATTAAGATGGTATGCGTCACACGATCCGTGCGGGTGTCGATGATGCTGACGGTGTCACTGCCGGCGTTGGCGACAAACAATCGTCCCTGCGATTTATCCAGGAGCAGACCGATCGGCTGCGTTCCCGTCGCGATCTCCCGAACGGACTTGCCCGTCTCCGGATCGATCACCGCGACGTTTCCTCGCTGCTCGCTGGTGACGTACACCTTGCGGCCCGCGTCCGCGCCCGCCGTGACGGCGGCGACGGCAAAGGGATAGCCGGGCAGATCGACATTCGCCGTTTCCGCCCCGGACGCCGTGTCGAGTATTCGCAGTGAGGCGCGCATACCCGACTTCGCATTGGCGCTGTTATCGGCGACATACAGATGCGCGGCGTCCGCGCTCAGCGCAAGGCCCGCCGCATAGGCCACATCGCCGCCCGGCTCCGGCGCAAGCGTCAGTGTTTTGCCGGTATCCGTCAGTTTTCCATCGCCGTCCAAGGACAGCACGCTCACGATGCCTTCGCCGCCGCGCGAGGCGTAGACAGTGGTGACGCCGCCTTCCGTCTTGCCGCAGACCAGTCCATAGTAAAGGTCCTGCTTGTTATCGACCAGCGTGCTCTTTTTGTTAAAGTCCAGTTGACTGACCAGTGCGCCGTCACTCGCGCGCAGCACGGAGAGATACTCGCGCATGCCTGCGGTCGTGACAAGAATATAATTGCCGTCCGGCGACAGGATCAAATTCGCCGGAAAGCTGCCGACATTGGTCTGCTGGCCTTCGGGGGTCAGTTTTTTGCCGGTCACCAGAGGCAGGTTTGCGTCTTTGGGGGGCGCGACCGGAGCTATCGGCGTCGCCGCCATCACCGCCGCCGCGCCGATCGCCGCCAGTGCGCCGGCGACGATCCATTGTATTCGTCGCATCGTTCCGTTGTTTCCTTCGAGGGTAAAGCAGCGCAGGACTGCGCAAATCCCAACAATTTTACCAGGATGACGTTAAGAAACGACTAAACGGCGCGCACCCAGGGCGTTATTGCTTAGCGGCAGGCGGCGCTACACCCGCCTGCTGCATCTGCATCGCCATAGCTTCCGGGGATTTCGTATGCAGAACGATCGGATGCCCCGGGGTCGCGACAATCGGCGGCGCCGCTGTGAGTGTCGGGTCCGAGGCCTCCTTCTTATTCGCAATCGCGAACAAAACCGCGATGATGATCAGAGCGCCCAGCCCCGCGACCAGCCACTTATTGACTGGGCGAGGATTGTTAACGACGACTGCATGATTTGCCATTTCCCGTCACGCCTCCTTGCGATCTTTAAATGTCGGTATTTCCGGACTTTGTCAGCGACCAGAGATACTTGCTGAAATCGAGGATTAAGATATTGTTTCGGTCGGCGCCCGTATTCCAATTGGTTCCCGCAGCCAGGTTGCCAGGCGTCATCCACTTGACATGACCATCGCAGAACATCACATTCGTCCCGCCAGTATGCCGCACGGAGACGCGATCCGTGTTGGTATTACCGGGCTCTTCGCCGGCAACGCCATAGGAGCCGGGACTGCCCGAGCCTGCGGTCGCGGCCTGATCCCAGCCTTGATGGCTTCCCCAGCTCCAGGAGGTGCAGGCAACTGGAGCCAGCCATGTCGCCGGCGCGCCGGTCCAATATCGGTACATCCACGCCGTATCGGCGTCGTAGAAGAGAGGCTTGGCGTCGACCGCAAAGACGGTTTCTGAGGGTGACTCCATCTGGCTCTGCGGAACGGGGATGCCCTGATGCCCTTCGCCCGCCTCACTCGCCGGATCGTTGAAGGCGGTTTTCGTGCTTTGGTCGCATCCCGGCTCGGGATTCATATAATCCGCGTTGATCGCGTAACTGGAATTGACGGCTTGCAGGTATCCCGGGTCAGAGAAGGAGATCGTGTCCCCCTGAAACCGCGTGAATTTTGTGGCGAGACTGCTGGAGTCGCTGGGGCATCGGAACACCAACCAGGACTTGGTGTAAGGCTGCAGCGCGATTGTCCAGGTGACTAGCTGTTTCACGCCGCCGGGATAGACGAAATAATCAACCATCGGCTCGCGATCGTCGTTGTCGCCGATATATTGAAGGTTGGCCAGCGCGATCTGCTTTTCATTGCTGGCGCACGAGGTCTGCCTCGCCTTCTCACGGGCTTTGGCGAAGACCGGAAAGAGTATTGAGGCGAGAATCGCTATAATAGCGATCACAACGAGTAATTCTATCAGAGTAAAGCCACCCGTAGAGGCGGATCGAGAGTTGGATGGAAGTCGTTTCATGTTCCGTTTCCTGTTTTACGATCAGCACAGATCTTCGATTGCGCGGCGATGCATACGATTGTGCAGGCGATTTGAAGTTTACCGTGTGATGATTAAGAGGAGATGAAGTGAGTGTTATGAATGTGTTAAATAATATTCATATTTTCATGAAGCCGGCTGACAAGCGTCAGTGCATCATCGCGCCGGAATCAGAGTTTTGGTGACAACTCCACGCTGATAAATCAGCGGGCTTCTACGCTTCCACGGAAGCGAGGCTCTGTTGTCCCAGAGCCAAAATATTGACAGCGGCATTGGTATCGCGATCCAAGGAAAGTCCGCACATCGGA
>NZ_JBDSQY010000345.1:0-34404 GCF_039929585.1 Capsulimonas sp. | reverse complement strand
GCGATCAGGTCGCCATCTTGAAAGCGGGTCAGGTAGTGAAGCAGGGCAAGATCGACGACCTGCTCGCCGCCCCCGCCACGGTGCAGATGCGGATTTTGAACCAGAGCCCGGCGCTGATGCGCGCTCTTGGCAGCCTGGCGCGAACGGTGGACGCGCAGGGCGAGATGGTGACGGCCAGCATCACGGAAGATGGAATCATTCCTGACTTGGTCGCAGCCGTCGTGGGAAGCGGGGGGAAATTAATGTCTCTGACGCCGATCCGAGAATCTTTGGAAGATCTGTTTATCCGCGTCGTGGAGACGGAGGGAGCCGTATGAACGCTGTCTGGACCCTCGCCGGTCTTACCATCAAAGAGGCGGTCCGCCGCCGCGTGTTTATCGCCTCGCTGCTCGTGGCTCTGATCTTCGTGCTCTTCGCCTTACTTCCGCTGCACGTCGGGCATGGGTTAACAGGGCAGGAGTTGTACGCCGAGCAGGCGCGGACCGCCAAAACCCTCGCCTGGGTGGGCTGCGGCGTCATCAAATTTTTCGCCTCGGTCCTGGCCATCACACTGGCGGCCGGCGCGATTACGGCGGAAGTCGACCGAGGCGTACTGTCCATCGTAGCCCCAAAGCCCCTGCCGCGCGTCGCCATCTACCTGGGCAAGTGGCTCGGCCTTCTGGGTTTGCTCGGCGCCAGCGTTCTAGTCTGGTCGCTGATCCTGATCGTCGCGATCTACATCCAGACGCATCTGTTCTTCCCAAGGATTTTCGTGGGCATCCTGGCGACATTTCTCTTTCCAGTTGTGTTCGCAACCCTGACACTGTTCTTCTCGTCGTTCGCCACCCACGCGCTTTCGGCGGGCCTGGCGCTGATCACCGCTGGAGTTGCGCTCTCCGAGAATTTTCTGACGGGGCTTGCAATGCTATTGAGCGCGCCGGTGCTGAAGACGATCGGGCAGATCGTTGGCTACATCTTGCCGCTGGGCAAGATGAACCACTGGATCACGCGCGGCCTTGGAGACGCCGGACTCGATATGAGCACGATGGCGACGCTCGGAGCAAAAGCAGTCGAAGCGCCCACCGCCGACATGGTGTATATCCTGTTCTATATCGCGGCGGCGCTCGCCGCAGGGATCTACATCTTCCAAAAGCGCGATTTGTAACTCCATACACCCGGCCGCCTCTTCATACTGTCTTCGGACAGCGTGAAGGGGCGGCTTTTTTTTGTTCACACCTCTCCACAAAAAATCCTCACGAGACATGCACTCTCCCTTGACATATATAAAATTTTACTATATACTATCTGTACACATAAGTCCAATTGCCGAGAAAACATAAGCTTAGACATGAAGAACAAAAACATACGCGGAAGATTTACGCTGAGTGAACTTTTGATCTACACCGCGTTCGTCGCCATTTTCGCCACCCTGCTCGTTCCAGTGTTTACGGCCGTCCGCGAAAAGGCGCAAACCACGCTCAGCGCCGAAAGCGTGCGCCAGATTGGCATGGCGATTCCTATCGCGATGCACGACCAAGGCGTTCTCTCCATCAATACGCCTGCGGTATGGCAATGCGCCTCCAATGTAGGAATCGGTTTCCTTCTGGGATCGATGGTGACCGAGATGACCGGCGGCTCCCGCCCGAATTATGAGACGCGGTCCCGCAATCTCCTGCCTTGAAAGGATCTTTTGATAATCAGTTTAGACTGAAATAGGTATAATGGCGAATCGCATCTCACCAAGACAGGACTGAAGACACCATGACGAAATCGACCGCGTTGATCCCGTTCGCTCTTCTCAGTTACGTGCTGTTCCCCGGCCTGTCCGCGCAGGCGCAGGAGCAAACCGCTCCAACCGCCGCCGCCATTACCCAGGCCAACAAGGCCGCCAGCAAGCCGACGCTTGTCAATGGCATCCGCGAAACCACGCTGCCCAATGGTCTGACCATCCTGACCAAGGAAGTGCATGCGGCGCCTGTTGTCTATTTTTCCGTGTGGTACAAGGTCGGCTCCGTCAACGAGCAGGTCGGTCAGACCGGCATGAGCCACCTGATGGAGCACATGATGTTCAAGGGGACCAAGTCGCGCGGCCCCGGCGTCATCAGCTCCACCCTCCAGGCCAACGGCGCCGAATTCAACGCCTCCACCTACTTCGACCGGACCGAGTATCATGAGACGCTCGCCTCGGACCGATTAGAAACGGCGATGAAGATCGAGTCGGACCGCATGGTCAATTCACTTTACGACGAAGCCCAGCATCAAAAAGAGATGACGGTCGTCCGGTCGGAGTATGAAGCCGGCGAGAACAATCCCGGGCAGGCGCTGGACAAAGCCGTACGGTTGGCGGCGTTCCAGGTACATCCATACCGATGGAATACGATTGGCTTCCGGTCGGACATTGAGAACTTCACGCGCGACGAGATGTACGATTATTACAAGAACTACTACACGCCCAACAACGCCACGGTCGTGATCGTCGGCGACATCGATACGGCGAAGGCCGTGGAAATGGTGCGCAAGTACTTCGGATCGATGAAGCCCCACCCCGTCTCTGAGCACTTCCTGACGCCCGAGCCTGTCCAGGAAGGCGAGCGCCGCGTGCTGGTTTCCCGCGCCGGAACGACCCCGCAGATCGAGATCGCCTACCATATCCCCGGCGTGATGGATCCGGATCGCTATACCCTCGATGTGATTGAAACGGTTCTGAACGGCGGGCGGACGGCGCGCTTCTTCCAGGATCTCGTCCAGACCGGACTGGCGTCGGACACCGACGCCGGCGACATCGGCCTGCGCGATCCAGAACTCCTCCAGATCGGCGCGTCCGCGCAGCCGGGTCACACCAACCCCGAACTGGAAAAAGCGCTGCTCGCGGAAATAGAGAAACTGAAGACGGAGCCGATCACGGACGAAGAACTGGCCCGCGCGCTCAATCAAGCGGAGGCGGGATATGTGTTCGGCAAGGAATCAGTTTCCGCGCAAGGGAGTCTTCTGGGTGAGGACGCCATGCGCGGCGACTGGCGTCGCGGCGAGTACTATTTGGAGAACCTGCGCAAGGTGACCAAGACCGACATCCAGCGCGTGGCCCAGAAGTATTTTGTCGAGCGCAACCGCAACGTCGGCTACTTCGAGCCGATCCGCCCGGCGGGCGGCGGCGACACCGCGCGCGGCGGCGGCGGTCTCACGACAGCCGCGCCAACCGCATGGGTCGATCCCAAGCCGGCAAAGGTCAATCTGTCCGACTACCACATGTCTCGTCCAGTCGCGACACGCGGCGCGCGTGTGATGGCGGACGCCGCCCCCGCCAAGGGCGCGCTGCCGACAAAAGTCGTGCTGGACAACGGCGTGACGGTGATCGTTCAGGAGAACCACGCCACGCCCACCGTCTCCATCGCCGGCGCGCTGATGAGCGCGGGCTCCATCTTCGAGCCTGCGGACAAGCGCGGCCTCGCGGGCTTCACGGCGTCGCAGCTCTCGCGCGGCACACAGTCGCGTTCGCTATTGGATATCGCCAAAATCCTGGAAGGCGGAGGCTCTTCCGTTTCCGTCGGCGGCGGCGATGAGTTCGTCTCGCTGGGCGGGCACGGTCTGTCCAAGAACTTCGATACCCTTCTCGATGTGCTTTCCGACGAGCTGCGCCACGCGTCATTTCCTGCGGATGAGCTGGAAAAAGCGCGCCGCCAGACCCTCGCGGGTATCGATTCGGCGCGCTCCAACACCGGGACATTGGTCGGCATCGCGTTCCGCAACGCCATCTACCCCAGCACCCACCCGTACAGCTCCCCTACCCTGGATGAGCAGGAAGCGTTCGTGAAGGGTGTGACCCGCGACGACCTCGCCGCGTTTTACGCCGCGCACTACGCCCCGGATAAGATGGTGCTGACGATTGTCGGTGATGTGGACACGCAGACGGCGATCGACGGCGTGAAGAAATACTTTGGCGACTGGGCGAAGAAGGGCGATCTGCCCGACATCTCGATCCCGGCTGTTGCGGCCCCGACGGGGCCGTTCCAAACGATCGTCATCCCCGTCCCCGATAAGGCGCAGGTGGATGTCCGTTACGGCTTCCCCGGCGGTCTTAAGCGCAGCGATCCAGACTTCTACGCGGAAAACGTGCTCAACTTCATCCTCGGCGGCGGCACCCTGGCGTCGCGCCTGGGCCTGAGCGTGCGCGACAAGATGGGTCTCGTCTACGGCATCACCTCCTCCGTGGACGCACGCCTAGGCGAAGGTCCGTTCGGCGTACGTTACGGCAGCAATCCGGCCAACGTGGACAAAGCCGCCGACGAGATGCTGAGCCAGGTGCAGATGATCCACGACAAGGGGGTGACGAAGGACGAAGTCGCGCAGGCGATCTCCTACCTGACCGGCTCCTACGCCGTCACCCTCTCCACCAACTCCGCTGTCGCCGGCCAGCTTCTCACCACCCAGGTTTACGGCCTGGGCCTGGACTACATCCAGAAGCGCAACGACCTCTACCGCGCGGTGACCGTCGACCAAGTCAACGCCGCCGCGAAGAAGTACCTGAAACCCGGTTCGGGCGTGCTGGCGATCTCGGGGACATATACTGGGAAGTATACGAACACGAAGTAATTTAGATTAGCGAACGGGTGAATGCTCGCTAGGTTAACCAACATCTGAATGCCTGGCGAATGAAGAAGCCGGCGGTTAAAACCGCCGGCTATCTTATATTCGCCAAAATATCTCTTCATTAAAATAATCTAATCCCCCTTGACAAACCCTCCGGCGAAATGCTATCCTATTGCCGACCAAGTTAATCGGAGACTAAATCCATCGGATACGGCAAATAAACATTGCCATCCGTCTCCAGATTGCTTCACAAATTATCGCCTGCACCGGAGAGACACATGCCCACCCTGCTTCGACGTGGTTTCACGTTAATTGAATTACTCGTCGTCATCGCTATTATTGCGATTCTTGCCGCGATCTTGTTCCCGGTGTTTGCCCAGGCTCGCGAAAAAGCGCGATCAATCTCATGTATGTCCAACATGAAGCAGATTGGGCTCGGCGTCCAGATGTATATCCAGGACAATGACGAGACGCTGTTCTTCCGAGGGGCCAGCAGCGCGGCGAACCTTGGGAAGATCCGCACCAGCGCAATCGTCGGCGCGGGAACCACCGCCCCCGCCATTAACGCACAGTGGTACAACGTGATCTATCCGTACATCAAGGCGAAGGGCGTTTACACCTGCCCGAGCGATCCCGGCCCGACCGCGAACGTGATGCCCGACGGTTCGACGATCCTGCGCTCCTACGCCGCCGCGGACTCCGCCGAGGGCCTGTCGCTGGCTCAGATCGATGTTCCGGCCGACACCATCGTCGTCACCGAGAAGTGGGACAAGAACCTTGCGGGCGTGGCGAACGGCGAAACCTGGTTTGAGGTGTGGGACGGCGATATGTCCGCCGAGCCGACACAGCCGACCCGCATGCTGAAGTACGCGAGCCGCCACCAGGGCTCCATGAACTGCGCGTTCTTCGACGGCCACGCCAAGGCCCTGCGCCCCGAGACGATCTGGAAGAGCGCGGACCTGACCGGCTGTAATCTTATCCACCGCTATCCGTCACCGGCCTCCCCCACATCCAAGTGCGACGGCTCGGGCGCGTGTATCACGAACGATCCGACCAAGAACATCTGCATGGGCTTCACTTACAACAACTAAGCCATCACCGTCGGCAAACACATTTCGGCCCTCATTCCCAATGGGAATGAGGGCCGAACTCGTTTCCGGCGCCATCCCTAAGGAAATGCGGCGCCGCGCGGTAGAATAGGACTGTGTTATTACGGGAGAAGAAATGAAGCAAGTGAAAGACGCCGGCCTGCGCGCCGTCGCGATCGGCGCGGGCGTGATCGTCCTGGCCGCCGTGGTCATTGGGGTGTTTCGGTTCCAGCCGCACGCCATTCTGCAAGGCGCCCTGCCCCCCTCCGGCCCCCGCGTCCCCATCCCCACAGTCGACGCCGCGACGCTCGTCCAGGGCGAAGCCATCTACAAGCGTGAGAAATGCACCGGATGTCACAGCATGACCGGCGTCCCCATCGGCGGCGTCCCCGATCTGCTGCACGAAGGCCGGCGCAACGCCGATATTGCGTGGCAGATGTCCAATCTACGCGAGCACAAGCGCATCCATCCGAACTCCGATATGGGGAACTACGACAAACTATCCCCGGACGAACTGCGCGCCCTGGCGTCGTACATGGCGACTCGGAACTAAGAGGTTACACAAACGGTATCTCTGAAGGTTTTATAGTAATCGTTGATAAATCATATCCATTCTGCTGAAGTAGTTTACGCACAGAGTATTCGGCTTTCTCATGATCTAACCTTGGACCAATTATAATCTCACGAATAGGTAAAATCTCGTGTGATCCTTTTCCCAAAGTAAGATAAGGCACTACAAGATTATTCGATGTACGGAGTTTGATATCATCAAGTGGTATAGGATCATCAGGAGATTCTGATACTGCAAATCTAAACTCACGTTCTTCTTCAAATTTATAGTGTTTGTACCGAATTGCGTATGAAGTGATATGCAATTCAAGGAACTGTCGAATAACATCAGCTCCAACAATTTTCAAATGTTCAGGTATAGACTGAAGAACATTTGTTAAATATGAAACAAATGTTGCAGCCGTGTTTTGCAGACTTTTCGGATCATAGCTCAATTCGATCGGTTCTGCGATCGTAGAAAAATCATGGGTCAGACTTAGCGCGTCAAACCCAATACTATATCCGCTTCCAAAACAACCATATCCACGCCATTGACTGAGCTGGTCACCATTAAAGGACAAACAAGCTGCATAACATCGAAAACCATTATGTTCTTGAAGTGATAGTATTAAATTGTCAAATATTTGTTGGTCAATTGGCATCTTTTGATTTAATATAACTGACTGGCTGGCAATCAAGGCACCAGATAATGCCTCAGTACCGTATAATACCTCCGAGCGGTCATTCATATAGCCACAATTAGTAGCCCAAATTGAATGGTTTTCAATAACACCCTTTAAAGCGTTTACGTCGGAATAGTGATAAAGTATTGGGAGAGGAGGATCCCCAGCACGACGCTGAGGCAAAAATTGTGCACTTAAAGGGCCAACATACTTACTGTATTCGTGATTAATAATTGGGTACAACTCGCGGAGTTGATCAAGAGTAATTGTATCAGACATGCATAGAACCTTTCACATTTTCACAGTACTAAAGGTACTAGATTATGTTAAAATTGCAATTCGACAAACCTGCTGAAAATTCCTCTGTCATGAGGAAAATAATTCCTGATTTTGTCTAACAATGCATCCACATGTGAAAGTGACAACAACGATTATCTCTCGCTCAACGACTTGCCCGCTAGCGTCACATCTGGTCACGCAGACGTTGGTGGGGCAAAAAATGTTTAATGATAAAGCGGACACGCGACCATAGAGACGGTATAATCGCCTTGAGGACATTAAGTATGAAGTTTGTAATTTTTTACTCATGGCAGAGCGACCTTCCCAATGCCGAAAACCGTGGATTAATCCAAGAGGCGCTCGAAGAGGCGGTGAAGTCATTACACAAAGATGATGAAATCATTGTTGAGCCTGTCATTGAGCGAGACACCTCCGGCATTCCTGGCAGCCCTGATATTGCAGGCACAATTTTCGATAAAATAAATGTTGCTCATGCCTTTGTCGCAGACATCTCAATAATCACTTCTTCGGGCAGTACAGATCGGCCTACGCCAAACCCAAACGTTCTGGTCGAAACAGGTTGGGCGCTTGCACGTCAAAATCTTGGTCAGGCACGTGTCATTTTTATTGTAAATTCAGCTTACGGAAGTGTAGAACAACTACCATTTGATCTACGTATGCGGAGAGTGATACAATATAAATGCGGTCCGGAAGATCGGCGCGGGGAAGCAAGGCGTGATTTAGCAGGAAAACTTGTGATGGCTTTAAGAGCTGTTATTGATCATCACGTGACTGACACAACAATTGAATCAATTGCACCATCCCTATATGAACAGACATTACAGGCTATCGAAAATAAGGAGGGCAGATCGATCTATTTGATCGACGAATACACGACCAACTTTGTATATCGTCTTGGGAGACTTAACCCTAAGCACCGCACTACTCCTGATGAAAAAACAGGAATTAATGATTTATTTATTGCTGCACTGAATGACTCTGTTCCTTTAGTTGAACAATTCAGTAGAATCTGCCGTGCCATATCGCACTGGGGTGATCTAGCCACCATTCAATCACTATACTCCAGCTTCGGTAAAATTTACAAGAGCTATTTTAATGACATTTCGGTTATTCCACCCGGAGGTATGCCTCCGTCTATTTTTGATCAAGATCTAGCCAAATTTATATGCCATGAAACATTTGTCACATTTATTGCATGCTTGATGAATGAAAATCGATGGGAAATTATTGGTAATATTTTCACCGAACAAATTTATATTGATAAAAACAGACGAGGCGAAGCGGAAATGATAAACATTGATAGTTTTCCCGTATTTATCAGGACACTTGATAATTGGAACAATCAACAAATTCCACAGTGGAATCACCCCCAAGGGCAAATCCTTGAGAGGCGACATAAAAATGGGCCACTCACGACCGTAATGCCGTTCAATCTATTCATAAGCGCTGACTATTTCTTATGGCTTCGCACTGAAATTTCTGATATGCAGTATGATAGCAGAGGGTGGATTCCACGATCAGTAACATACCTCGATTCATTAACACCTAAATTCCTATTTCAAGCAGAGCGACAGACAGAGGCTATTCGTATCGCCAAAGCACTCGATGTTCCAAGTGTCGACGAACTTCGCACACGCTTGAAAGAACGCAGCAGGAACGTAACTAAGCTTTTTCGAGATGCTTTTGATTTTGGCGTGTTTACCGGTTTTGATTTTGAAAAAATCGGTAGTAAACCATAACTCAATATTAAAAGCTCGATATCACGAGTACCCATTAGTAAAAAACCTCCTCCCAAGACTTACACTCTGATGTCAGATTGATGACGCAGGGAATGGTGGAAGCAATGACAATGGACGATCAGTCTTCCGCGCCTATTGAGATCGGCTGGCCGCCGATTGATTTGAACGACGCCGCGCCGCCGTCCATGGACAAGATGAACCGGCCGGAGTCGCTGGCGGTTGCTTTTGTCGGCGGCGTGGTTCTTGCCTCGGTCGGGATCGGCGGCTATTGGATGGGCGCTCTGGGAATACTGGGGTTCCCCGCGCTCGTCGCCGCCATCCTGGTCTATGGTAAAGAACGGAAGGATTACCCGCGCTGGGCGAATTTCCTGGGCGCGGGCGTCCTTCTTGGCCTGATCGCTATCTTCGTGTCTGTTTTTTACCATCTCTCGCCCATTACAGCGCGACGCTAATTTCGGCGCGGCTTCAGTGAGACGCCGTGAAATTCAACGATCTCGTACGGCCGTATCTGAAGCTGGACCGAGACGATGTTTTTTCGCACGGCTTTTGGGTTCAGGCGATAGATTCCGTAGTTAATCCGTAAGGGAAATTCCGGCGTTGCCTTGCTGTCCAGCGAAATGGTTTCTCCATTACGATATACAGCGACCAGTCGGCGCGCGACATTCCCAAGCTTGCTATCCCCGGGAAGCATCGGCGCGACATGGATTCCGCCCAGCTTATCCACATAGCGCAGTGAAGGCTGATCGTACAGGACCAGGGCGGTAAGGTGCTTTGCGTCCACAGCACGAGACGGAACGAACGCGGCGCTGCCGGCAACCGGCAGAGTCGCGACCGTTTGCCAGGGCGCGGTGGCGACGCCGATACGGATGGAGCATGATTTTGCATCGGGCGGCAGACGATCCATCGAATTCATTTTGCGGTCGAGGTGATTGGCGCGCATGACTAGGCCAGCGGTATCGGAGCCTGAGATTACCTCCCGATATTCACTGTAATCGACGACCGGTGACTGGACCGTATAGAGCAATTGCGTGGGAATGTCCTTGGCCCAGGGATCGGCCGGGCTTGTCCAGTGGGTTGAATCCGCTCTTGTCCAATAGATCGGATCGGCCGCGTCTGGGGCGGCGATTGAATCCCCCTGGGCGTTCTTCCACGATTCCGCCGATAGATCCCAAAGTTTCCCTAAGCGAACGGCCCGGCGCACACCAGCAATATGGACTACGGCGCCGCTAGCCAGCGTGGCGGTGTCGCTATTGGTGATAACTACGCGATCGCTGGAGCCGACAACGATATGCGGCGCTGGCTTCGCGCCCGCATTCAGGCGGGCAGCGAGCGCCTGCGCCTCGGCCAGATTGTGAAAGCTGCCCGCAATCGAGCAGTCCGTTCCCGTGATGGCCGTGTTGATATTCGGTGCGGATAGGATGCGCCCATCCACCACAATGCCCAAGAGCTCACCGACATGAGCCTTCGTCCACGCCGCGAACTTTCGCATACCTTTAGCGCCGAACGTAATCCGCACGCTGGGTTCATGCATGGTCGCCCCGCTCATCTCCGCCTGCGCCTCCACCACATCGGCGTCCGTCACAATGACGGGGCTGCGGGCGATCAGGTTTCGATACTTGGCGCCGTCGTGAAATGTCTTCTTGGTCCGCGCATCATGAAAGGCGTAAACTTCCCGCCCCTTGCTGTCGTGTTCGATGTTCATCGTAACGGGGCGATGCTCATCGCGCTGACACGCCACTTCACGCAGGTAGACGAAGGTCAGAATACCCCGGCTGCGCCGGCGCGTTTCGAGTTTGCCAGGTGTCGACGGCATCGGAGCGCCGGCAAGATGGATGAGCGCTTCCGCCTCGGCGAGGTCCATCGGTGGCTTGTGAGAAGGCGAGGCGCCGTAAGTTCGGGCCAGTGGGCGCAGGGCCGAGACAGGAAAAACGACTGCGGCGACAAGAATGGCGGCGGCAAGGATGCGCTTACGACCAAGCGAGCGCCGGTTCAGACCAGCCGCAAGGATGGCGCGGATGCGCCCTTCCGTCTCGCGCGGCAGCGCCATGGCGATCGCCACAGTCTGAGGCTTGGCGCCTGCGGGCAAAGATTTCAAAACATCGATCAGGCGCTGGGCGTATTCCGTAGGAGCGACGCCCGCCTGCAAAACGCAGTCGTCACAAGCGCGTTCGCTGGCTTCGCGGGCCTGACGGGCGGCGAACCAGACGAGTGGGTGGAACCAGTAGAGGGCGCAGGCGAGGCGGGAGGTGCAGTGCGTGAGCCAGTCCCAGCGGGCAATGTGCGCTAGTTCGTGCAGCAGGACCGTGCGCAGGCAATCGTCGGACCAGTCGACCGATTGCGCGGGCAGCAAAATGACGGGACGCAAAACGCCCCAGGTGATCGGGACCGCCACGCCGCGCGGCGCGGCGCGAAGGATATCGACTGTCCGGCGAACACCGGCGAGGGCTTTCGTATCCCGAACCAGCGCGTTCATGCGGTCTTCCAATGGCCTGCTCTCACGCTTGGCGCGAGCGACTTGGGTCAACCCCACGACAAAGCGCGCCAGGGTGAGAACGGCGCCCGTCGCCCAGAAGAACGTGAGCCAGCCCAGCCAGTTCACATGGGATACTGAATTTACGGAAACAGCGTTGGTTTGGGGCGCGGCCATGGATGCGTCGGCGTCCCCATGAGAGGACGTCGTTTTCTTGGAGAAAGCGGCTGGAGCGGTCACAGGCGTGACTTCTAATTTTGCGGGCGCCGCGAAGGACTGGGAAGCAGGCGAGTTGTACTGTGGCGAGGCGATGGCAGGGCGCGCCGTGTAGGTGACTTGCCATGTGGGAAGCGAGATTGAGAGCAAGGGCAGGAAGAGCACGCCAGCGATGGCCGACGCCCAGACGATATGCCGCGCCGCCGACGACGCGCGCCGCATCACGCGGGTAAGGACCATCGCGGCAAGCAGGAGCAGCGTGTTTTTGAGGAAAAGAATGACGAGAGGCTGATTGAGGAGCGCGCTCATTCGTTTGTCCCCTCTTCTGGTACGTTTTGCTCTTTGGATTTTGCCTGCTGGATCAATCCCTCCAGACGGCTGAGTTCTTCATCCGTGGGCCGCATTTGCTGGTTCGCCAGCAGCGTCGCGACCGCCGACTCCACACTGCCGCCGAAGAACGTATGCACGACGTTCTCGATGGCCGACTTCGCCACGGCTGTCCAGGATTCCGTGGGTTTGTAAACGTACTTCGCGCCGGCTTCGGTATGACGCAGCTGGCCCTTTTCCTCTAAAATGCGCATCAAGGCGCGCACCGAGGAATAACTGGGAGGATCGGACATCGCTTCCAGCACCTCGGCGACGGTCGCCTCGCCGCGCGCGTAGATAATGTCCATGATCTGGCGCTCGCGACGGCTGAGCTGGTGCGGCAATACTTTGTTCATTTCGGATCTCCCAAACAAAAAGGCGTCTAATGCTAAATAGTTTAGCATTAGACGCCTTCCCTGTCAAGGATTGATGCGAAATATTTTAGCACAGGATTTTCAGACGCCGAAATTCACAAATTGGCTGACGTCGCGCGGCTGACCGAGCCAGAGTGGGTCGGGTGGAACGGTGTCCTGCTCCAGTACGAGTGTGGTGCCGGCGGAGGATGAGTGGAGCCAAATTCGGTCGCAGGTATGCAGCATCAGCCAGAAGCCGTGACCAAGGCTATCTTCGGTAGTGAAGCCGCGCTCCAGCGTGGCGCGATGGAGCTGACTGATCTCAATGCCGTTGCCGTAATCCTTGATCCAGACCTGAATGGCCTCCCGATGCTCGCAAACGGAGTATTGCGCGCTCTTCGCGTGCACCACGGCGTTCATCGCCGCTTCCGAGACCGCCGTCACCAGGTCATTGAGACGCTGATCGGAAATGCCAAGCGACGTCGCGGCCGATCGGACATCGGCGCGCACGCCGGCCAGACCGAAGCGATCGAACTCCGTGTCGTTGATGCGACACGGGGCGCGGGCAGGCAGTTCACTGTCATTCTCGCAAAACCGCAGCCGACCTTCCGTAACACTGTAGAGGATATCGCGCAGAAACGACCGGGATATCTGGTCGCGCATATTTTGGATCCGGACTTCCTCAGCGTGGCGGCGGTCGGTGATGTCGCGAGTCACTTTGGCGAAGCCGTAGAGACCTCCGCTCTCGTCTTTGAGTGCGGTGAGAACGACGTTCGCCCAGAAGCGCGAGCCGTCCTTGCGTATCCGCCAGCCTTCTTCTTCGTAACGGCCTTCGGCAGTGGCGATGGCGAGTTCTCGTTCCGGTTTGCCGAAGACAATATCCTCGGGCGTGTAAAATCGCGAGAAGTGCTGGCCAACGATCTCGTGCGGCGTGTACCCCTTGATGCGCTGCGCTCCCTCGTTCCAGCTTGCAACGATGCCGCTGGGATCCATCATAAAGATCGCATAATCGCGCACGCCCTGCACCAGGAGGCGGAACCGCTCCTCGCTGCGGCGCAGATGCTGCTCGGCCCGGCGGCGCTCGGTGAAGTCACGGGTCACCTTGGCGAAGCCGTAAAGTCCTCCACTCTCGTCCCTCAGCGCGGTAATCACGACGTTCGCCCAGAAGCGCGAGCCGTCCTTGCGTATCCGCCAGCCTTCTTCTTCGTAACGGCCTTCGGCAGTGGCGATGGCGAGTTCGTCCAGGGGATGTCCGCGCTGGACATCCTCCGTCGTGTAGAAGATCGAGAAGTGCTTCCCGATGATCTCGGACGCCGCGTATCCTTTGATCCGCTCGGCGCCCTTATTCCATGTCTTGATCTGTCCATGCGGATCGAGCAGAAAGATTGCGTAATCGGCGACACTCTCGACCAGGAGCCGGAACTGCTCGTCGAGATGGCGCTCACCCCAGGGCCGGATGGGCAAAGACACTGCAGGAACAGGCTCTTGCGGAGTATTGGGCGAGGTGGGGCTGACGCGGCTTTGCGTGTGATCGATCAGCGTTAGGGAATGCGCTGCCAGCACTTCTGCTTCGCCCCATTCCATGAGGATCAGACAGGCGTCGTCGCGAAGGCGGCCTTCCGCAAACGCCGCGACGTCGGTGACGACGCCGGTGGCCATTCCCTCGATTTGGCCGTTGGAGAAGCGCCGGCGCAGGATGCTCGTCAGCCCATCGGAACCAAGCAGCGTTCGCCAATCTGGGCCGGCTTCGGAAAGCCCGTCCGTGTACAGCGCCAGAAGGTCTCCGGGCATCAGCGCGATGCTGTTCTCCGTGTAGGTCGCGCCGCGGCCGACGCCAATGGGCGGACCGCAGGTCTCCAGCGTCCGGACATCGTCGCCGCTCAGCACGATCGGAAGCTCATGCCCGCAGAGGGCATAGCGCAGGGAGCGATCGCGCATATCGTATACACCGACAAAGAGCGTGGCGAAACCGACGAGCAGATCGTTGGCCGTCACGACGTCGTTCAGGTACGCCGCCGCCTGGCTGGGCGACGCGCCTTGATAGAGAAACGCGCGCAGCATATTGCGGACGGTGGAAACCTGCGCCGCCGCCTCCAGCCCCTTGCCGGAGACGTCGCCGATGACAAACGCGTATCGGCCTTGCTGAACGGGGAAAATATCATAGAAATCGCCGCCAACATTGGCTTCGTCGAGCGCCGGCTTGAGGTAAACGTCGATACTCACGCCGGGAACATCGTGCGCGATCCGGGGCTGGAGCGCATCCTGCAGCACCATGGCGATGCGCCGGTTCCTTTCCTGAACCTGCAACGCTTGCACGACTTCCGCCGTCTCCGAGGCTACCACCTGCACCAGCGCGATCTCTTCCGGGGTCCACACGCGAGGGCCGTCCGACATCCCGCCCACCAGGGCGGTGATCGCAGATCCGGCGGAGAGCGGCGCGCGGATCAGGGCAGTTAGCCCCACCCGGTCGAGCAGTCGTTTTGAAAGAGGGATTTTCGCGGCGAGGTCGGGCGCATTGGCGTCATCGACGACTTGAATATGGCCTAGCTGGTAGAAGGCGGAGATATTGTCGCCGTAGTTCGCCAGCACGTATTCTCCGGCGACGGAGGGCAGATCGGACCGGCGCCACTCGCAGATTACCGTTCCCACACTCCGCGCGGAATCATGCAGGACATAGTAGCATCGGTCCAGTCCTAGCTCTTCGGCCAGTCCGGCGACGGCGGTTTCCAGCACCGTTCGAGCCTGCTCGGCGCGGAGCGCGGATTCCGCAATGCGCTTGATCAGCGTCTCACGCCGCAGATGCGCCGCCGCCAGCGCGTCGGCTTGTTTCCGAGCGTTGATATCGCGAAAAAAGAGGATCACGCCGCCCTGAGCGCTGGGATGGACGCGAAGCTCCAGCCACAATGGTTCACGGCCCTCCGGAAACACGAGCTGGTGTTCAAAATGCGCCGTCGTCTGTTCGCGCGCAACCCGGCGGTATTCTTCCTCCAGGCGTGTCCCGAGCAGTTCGGGCCACTTTTCCCAGTGATTGAGGCCGATCAGCGCCTCGACCGACTCACCCGCCAGCCGCGCCGCTTCGGCGTTGGCGTAGACAATCCGCCAATCCCCATCCAGCGCCACGCACGCATCGTCCAAGGCGCCGAGAATCTCCTCCATCCGTGAGGTCATGTCTTCGTGCTGTCCTTGGCCTTGGGGCAAATCCTCGTTCATCCCTTAAGTATACCCAAATCGAATCGACTGATTCCTAAGCCTGATTGCCTACCCGATTTCAAGTATTTTTACCATACTCCGTTCTCTTTTGGGACAGCGGATATCGCTACGAAGGATTGTGATGGAATCAGGCATACTTATCGCGGCCTCGTCCTGCGCCGGCGCGGCTTCGCTTTGGGTGTTTGAATCTTTCCGAGAAATCTGGCGAGGGCGCTTTTGCGCTTGTGACGATCGTCCTCGTCGATCTCCTCCCAGTGCGTGATCGCCTTCTTGCCCTTGATCAGCGTCTCGACGTGCGCCAGAAACTCGGGCGAAAGCGCGCCGCATTCCCACTGCGCGTGGGCGAGGCCGAACCAGACGACGCATCCGTCTTCGATGTCATCCCACACGGCGGCGTAGCGCTCCTCGATTTCCGCCTGGATTGCGGCGTGCTCGGCGCCGCTGTCGTATCTCGCCAGATAGAGATCGTAAACTTCGAGGGCGGTATCATCGGCGATCAGCCCCATATCCCAGAATCCCATCGTATTCCTCTCCCACATTCTGATCTGTCCATTGTACTCGCTCGGCGCCTTTCCGAAAAGGGCCGGGTATACTACGATCACGGCGACGTGTCTGACGGACCGTCAACGCGCGGCTTTGCTCCGCGTAACGCCCCACCCATTTAACGACAAGGCCGACACAGGGAGATTTCGTGGAAAAGTTTATCAAGTTCGCAATCAAGGCGGGCAAAGTCCTCGCCGGCGTCGCTGCGGTGTACACCGCAGCCGGCGCTTATGATGTTCTGCGCAACAAGCCGGCGGACAAAGCCGTCGTCAAGCGTTACTTCACCGGCAACGGAATTCTGACCTGGGTGCTGTCGCCGCTGAACACCCTGCTGGACCTCCTGTCGCTGCCCTACGTCAACAAGGGCGTCTGGAAGCTGGAGGATTTCCCGAAAGAATACCAGGAAGAGATCACCCGCGTTCTGGACGCCTCGGTCCGCGAGAACCTGGTCGAAAAGCTGGAGGAGACGGCCAAGGAGCACAAGCGCACCATGGTCTTCTTCAAGTGGTACGGCGAGAACGTGGAGAACAATATTCAGATCCCGGATTTCCACGCCGATTACAAGTACATCCAGACCATCGGCGTCTCGGTGTTCAACAAGAAGCAGTCCACCTCCAAGCACTTCGGCCCCTTCCGAGCCACCCTGCGCATTCTGTACAACGTCAACCAAATGGAAGACGACTCGGCGTACATCACGGTGGGCAAGGTGAACAACTACTGGCGCACCGACAAGCTGTTCATCTTCGACGACACGCTGATGCACCAATCGATCAACGAAACCGAGCAGCCGCGTTATAACATGTTCATCGACATCCTGCGCCCCTCGCTCGTCCCGGGTTTCTTCCGCAAAGTCGTCTCCACCGCGCGCTTTTTCCTGCGCAGCGTCAACTTCCTGTTCTACAAGAACTGGGACGTGGTCAAGGGCTAACGCCGAAAGTTACGAGAATGGAGGCGCGAAGGCCGGCGATGTTCGCCATCAGCCTCCGCGCCTTTTTTGCAGTGAGCTAAGAAGCATTCGAGATGGACAAGCAAACTTTGACAGTACCCAATACCCCAACCCGCACGATCCCTGTCTATCCTGGCGGACTGCGCAAAGAAGACCGACCGAATTCCACGGACGCAGCCGAGCGCCAAAAGCGGGATGGAATGGCGTGGCGATTTATGGGGCTGGATGACTGGACGACCGTGCGTATTTTTGAGACGTTCGGCGCGCTCGGCATTCCTCTTGACGAACCGCGTTTCCGGGAATTGGCGCTCCGATATCGCTCCATTGAAGAACTCGCGCAAACTTGGGATGAGAATTTCAGCGTCGAAGACCTCTGGAGCGATTTCCCGTTTCTTGGCGCCCAGGCGCTCTGGCGGCGCATCACGCCCGACATCGCTTCCCCGGAGACCATCGCCGATGTCTTGCAAACGTGTGCTGATTTGCTGGACGGAATCGACCGAGACCCAGAAACGATCAAAACGCACTTGAAGGTCTTCACGGACTATTTGACGGCGTTCCCCGAGAGCGAAATTCCGGAGCAATACGAAGCCATTCAGCGTTCTCTGCTGACTGACATCGTTTGGATTTGCAGCACGGCGATCTCGCTATTTGGTGATAACGATCCCGAGGAAGCGGCTCGGATCAACCATATTGTCCAGCTTGCAAGCCCGCCCGGCGGCGCCATTCTTCTCGGGGATATGGCTCTCATCACCGCGCGGCAAGGAAATATTGAAGACGCTCGCGCGCTTCTTGCGGAGCAGCTTCGCCGGGAACCGGACGCCCCGGAAACCTACTTGACGGCGGCGGCCTTCGCCAACCATGTCGGGGATTACGAAGGCATGGTCGAACACGCGGTCAAGGCGCTGACGCTGGAAAAAGATCCCAGTTACTGGAATACGATCTATACTCGACTTGCCAAGATGTTCATGGCGGCAGGCCGGCAGAGCGATCTGGATGCCGTGAAGGGCCGAATCCGAATTCCCCGGGAGCCTCTCGCTCCAGCCGCAATATCCCATGTTCCCGCGCAAAGCACCCGTGTCGGCCGCAACGATCCGTGTCCTTGCGGCAGCGGCAAGAAGTACAAGAAATGCCATGGGTGAATGCGAAGCCGCCATGTGAGTGGGCAAACGCATTCCGCAGCAAGAGCAATATCACGTTGTTCATACAAATGGGTTCGACTCACTGATGATTGACATGGAATTCCCATAAAAAGCCCCCAAGGAGGCATGGATATGACCGAACCGATTTCTATAGCAACACAGCCGCTGGCTCGAACGATTCCGGTCTATCCTATGGGATTACGGCCAGGCGAAGGCCCGAATGTAAACGACGCCGTCGAACGCCAAATTCGTGATGGAATGGGATGGCGGTTTTCGAAGCTGGATGACTGGACGACTGAGCATATTTTTGAGACGATTAACGGTCTTGGGGTCAAGGCGGACGAATGGCGATTTCGCGATCTCGCAGCGCAATACCGCTCGATCTCGGACCTCGCGGATTATTGGCTCACGGATTTCCCCTCGGACGACCTGTGGAGCGACTTCTTTTATATTTCCGCGATGACCCTGTGGGAACGTCTGACGCCTGATATTCCGTGCCCCGAAGTTATTGCCGACAACCTGATGCAGTGCGCGGCGTGGCTAGACGGTGCTGCGTCCAATCCCATGGAACTGAAGGAAAAGTTTAAAACATTTCTCGACTATTTGGAATCACTGCCCCAAGATGAGACGGCCATACAATACAACCAGATTGAACAGTGCTGCGACACGGAGATTTCCTGGGTATGTGAGATGGCGATTGCATCTTTCGGCGACGATGATCCCGAAGAAGCTGAGCGGGCCTGCCGCATCATGCGCATCGCCAATCCCGAGAATCTTGCGCCCGTCCTCGGCGCATTATCGGAATTGTATTTGCGCCTCGGCCGCGTTGACGAGGCGCGGGCGCTCCTGGAAGAACTGCATCGCCTCGACCCCGAGAGCGTGGAAACCCATATCACGACCGCAATTTTCTGCATCAAATCCGGCGATGATGCGGGGATGGTCGAGCATACTCTCGCGGTATTGCGTATGGAACAAGAAACAAGATATTGGGATCCGCTTCACAAAATGTTTCAGGATTTGTTTACAGAGTTTGGCAAAAAAGACGAGTTTGCCCTGGTAGAGCGCCAAGTTCAGAGGCCCGCTCCTCCGGTTCCATTGACCACAAGATTCGCGGCGGCGCTGCCAAAACCGATCGCACAAAGCAAACGTGTCGGCCGCAACGATCCCTGCCCCTGCGGCAGCGGCAAAAAGTATAAGAAGTGCCATGGGTGATCTCGAAGACGACATGACGGGTAAAGAGAATATCATGCCTCTCCAATCAGAGTTCACTTTCCGCATGGAAAGCACAAGCTGGAAAAGCCAAGATTTGATCTATGAGGAATCCGGGCGCCGCCTCAGCATTTATCTCGAGCTTTCCGGCGTCCCGCAGTTCGATTGGCTGGCGTCGATGAGTGATTTCCAGACATGGACGACGCCTGCCGGTGAGGCGATCCTCGCGGATGAGCGCCAACTGATCCTGGACCGGCTCGCCAGTTGGAACGGCGAACGCCAGATCAGGCTTGACATCTCCCAGCCTATGAGCATCGAAGAAATGCATGCGGATTGTGAGCGGCGCAAACAGTCCCAGAAGCAGAGGCAAGATGGCCTGACACTGAAGCGAATATTGCGTATGCTGACCGGGCAGCGATAGTAACATCACAACGCAAAGATTTCATCAAAACGATCGATGGGAGCAATCATGCCGATTTCCTATTTCCCACAGCCGGATCACAGCTGGGAAACGCTCGATGGCGAAGCGCCTGAAGCTCTGCTCGATCGCCACCCGACTGGCGAGTTCCTCGCGATGCAAACGGATACCGGCGGCAAGAACCGCGCCGCCATTTGGAACGCGCACACTAAGAAGATCGTATGGAATCCTGGCGATATCAGCGCGCTTTCCTGGCTGCCCGACGGAATGGAAATCCTGGCAGTCCGCGAAGAATACCATCCAGACCCACGTTTGCATAATGCCGGCGGCGTTCAGATCGTATCGCCGCTCCAGCGGGAGTTTTCTTATTTCGTGGAACGACTCTCGTGGCCGGCAGCGGAGCGAACTGCCTCAGCCCCCCTGACTTTGCCTACTGGATGGGTTTCACACGTTGTCGTTTCCCCTACCGCCCCTCTGGGCTTCATCGTTTGGCATGAGCAAAATGAGGGAGGCGTGGAGCAGGTTACGTGGCAAGATGGAAATCTGCGTCAGGTCCCCAATGCAGGTTATGGCTTGGGCGGCGTCATAGGCAAAGGTCCACTCTTCAGTCCGGATGGACGCTATCTTGCTCTGAGCAGCGCAGAGCCGTTCTGGTGGTTCGATGGCGAAGACTCCGAAGCCGATCCGTATGACGATGAGGGCGCGCCCTCCCCGGGTGGCGAGTTCCAGTTTGGCTCCATCGTTATTGGAAACGTCATGACGGGTTCGTATCATTCCGTGGGTTTGACTATGTCCGTGCCTGAGGGCTGGACTCCGGATGATCCGGATGAAGCATCTTACGAGGCCGTGACCAGCATCGCATTTGCCGACGACGGATCGATACATGTCTCCTTATGGAACGGCGAGGAACGGACGATTTCAGTTTCGCCCTAAGCACACAGATGACGACACCAAAGAACGGTCTCAATCTTAACGGAACAAAGGAACAGCATGGCGATCCCAGACAAAATCAAAGTCAGCTATCTTGCGGATTATCATACCGAGAACGTGGGGCGACATGGAGATGACGACGGCCAATTTATGGCGTTCGTCGTCGCAACGCTGCCGGAGATCTTCGCTTCCGATTGGCAGAAGCATAAGCGATGGTACGCCGTACTGCACACGTTCGACACAGACGGACACCATGTAAATACGGACGCTCGTTTCGCGGGCGTCACGGCGGATGGCGAGGATCAAGTCGCGGAGCGAGCGTGGGGATGGATCGAGGAGATGCTCGCCGCCCTGGGACCGATCACCCGAGAAGACATTGAAGTACGGCTGTTCTCCGTACAGGTCGACGGCCGCGCGTTCGGCTTGCTGGACACGTCACACATCAGCGAAGACGACGGGACGATTTACGAAACGGTCACACTACTGCCTAACGACTTTGTGTTTACCGATCCATGGGATGGCGACTATGATACATGAGCCGACAGCAGATCCAACTGAAATCGAACGCTTTGCGATTCGCGCGATTTTGCTTACGTCGGATCGTGAGATTTTGCTGCTGAAGATTAACCCTCCAGATGGCGCGGCGCCGTTCTGGATTACGCCCGGAGGCGGCCAGGAGCTTGGCGAGTCGCACGAGGATACGCTGCGGCGTGAGCTGATGGAGGAACTCGGCTTACAAGACCTCACCATGGGGCCAATTGTATGGCTGCGTCAGCATACGTTCAACTGGGCAGGCAAACGTATTCGACAACGAGAGCAATATCACATCGTTCACACAGATCGATTTGAGCCGGTGATGACGGACGCCATCGAATCCCAATCACTCGATCGGTTCCATTGGTGGCGAGCCGACGATCTCGACCATTCCGAAGAGCGGCTGACGCCCGTATCGCTGGCGTCAATCGTCAGCCGATACCTTGCGCACGGCGCTCCCACGGAGCCGCTTGTTCTAGAATTGCTCGTCGATTGATCCAATCGCATCGGGAGGCCATCAAAACCTATGTCACCTTTGAAAGCATCGATCCTGACTGTTATCGAGTGCTCTATCATTACCGCCTCTACGATGTTCCTGACGTCTCAATATGCAGGCGCGCGCCATTATCCATGCGGAACTCCCGCGTTGATGATTGAGCAGATGGTAGTTTTTGGGACACCGCTGGCGTTAGTCGTTCCATCGTTTGGATATCTGGCCGCCCGAGGGGATCGTCTGCCCGCACTGACGGCTCGCTGGGCGGTAGTCGCCGCCGTGGTGACATGGATCGGCTCGATAGTCACGATTGCAAGACATGGAGCTTTGTATCTGTTCTAAGTGATAGAGAGCGAGTAAAACAACCATGAAATTGACCTTGCGCGGGTACTTCGTCTTTTACATAACCTTCGCCATGCTCTTCGCCGTTGGGATCGGCCTTGTCGGCGTGTCCCTACGCCACACGTACACAATCCTGAGGGATAGTTCCGTTATTCCGCTGATTTTGGTTGGCGCGGCGCCTCTCCTGCTGGGCGGGATCGCATTTGTGATTTTGCGTAAGCGCTTGTAAGAGGTCTATGTGTCCAAAATAAAAAGCGGCTTGATCCTGATCGCCGTCGCCATCGGAATGAACCTTATAGGGCGGGGGCTGGCGCTTGGTTTAGGAACGATCACCGTCGACTCGCCGAGTTGGCTAAATCCCTTTTTCGGAATGGCTTACACTGTATTTCTGATGGTATGGATGCTTGCCTCATTGGTCATCGGCCTCTTCGGAGCCTTTCGACTGGTGGCGGGGCTGCTTGTCCGAAGACAACGAGCCAAGCAGGGTGTCGCAGCGCCGGTCCCGGCGGGCGCTTGGCCGCCGCCTCCAAGGCAGACGATTGTCCCGAATCAGGAATCTGAGATGAGACAAGTCGACGAAGCGCGCAGTTATTGGCAGTCGGGCCAGGCGATGGAGGCGGGCCGGATTCTCTACGATCAGCTCCCCGTGAAGAAGCGTCCGCTTTGGGCGGTCGGGATATTGGAAGCGTGTCTGCCGCTCATTCCTCCAGTCGCCGAGTTTGAGCATGTCCGCACACTGGCGCATGATCCCAACCGATGGCGCGAGGCGCACGATGCTTTCTCGGCCGTCCGCGCCTTGACTCTGCAAAACGACAAACAGCCTGACAGCAGCGAGCTTTATGGGTGGATGCTGGTCTTGACCGAGAACACGGCGAAAGTGATTTACAACGGTTCGGAAGAGCAGGCGCCGTTTGATTACGATGCCGGATGGGCGGTTGTGGCCTGTGCCCGGGGCGTGGTGGACGCCGCGAATCAACATGACTTGGAAGAGGAAGTCTGGGAGGCCGCCGTCACCATGCCTCGGTAACTCATGAAGGGCTCTCCGCGGGAAACGGTCAGAGTACGACGTGCGGACGAAATACTGGCCTTTCATCCATCGATCGAGCCGTTCCAGGAGGGCATCATGCGAAATCGACAGGGAATCATTCTGGCGGCTCTGGCCGCCGCCGCGCTTGGCCTCGCGACTTCCGGCCGAACGGCGCCGGAGAGTGCGTCGCCGACGACAAGGCAAGTCCAGGTAAAGATTGAATGGGCCGCGACGGCGGCCACTCCCGCCAAGTCGCTGACGGTCACGGCGGCGCCGGATCAGCTCACGACAAGCCGCGTGGAAGCAACTTCACCTGCGTCGGAAACCCTCAGCGCCACCGTCCGCTCGCGGATGAGTGACGATCACAACTTCATCATCGGTCTCGTGCTGATCCGGACACGCGATGGGAAGCCGCAAAGCCTGCAAACGATTAAGCTTTTCAAGCCGGGTGAGAGAACGGAATTGACCGGATTATCACCGGACGGCGGCCCGGAAAAGATCTTCGTCACCGCCTCCGAAGTCGAGCAAAACGCCGATCCGTTCCTGTCTCGCCACAGGGAAGACGCGCAGTAATCAGCGACGATCATTCAAGGCTGCGGTAACACTATTATCACCAAACCGAAAATCGAATTCGAGAATCCGTTTCTCCGGATGCTGAGCGATTATGATGCGCACGATCCCGAGAACGGCGAGTTCTACAATGGCGCTCGCATCGATTTCGCAGCTTACGTTCAAGGCTTACTCGACGAAGAATGTGGCCTAAACCTATCGCCGGGATTAGTCCCTTGCTCGCACCGCTGGCTGCTGGACGAGGAGGGCGCCATGGCGGGCATTGTGCGAGTGCGGCATCACATCGACACGCCGTTCCTGGCGAATGAAGCAGGGCACATTGGGTACGACGTTCCGCCCGCGCAGCGGGGGCGCGGTTATGGCGTCGCCTGCCTGCAAGCAGGATTAGCCCGCGCTCAAGAGCTTGGCGTCCCGAGAGTGCTGCTGTGCGCGGACGCCGCCAACCCGGCGTCCTGGCGCACCATCGAACGCTGCGGCGGCGTGCTGGAGCGTGAGCTCCATTCCGACCACTACCAATGCCTCGTACGCCGCTATTGGATCAAATGCTAAAACTTCTCTCCCAATTCAAAGGTCCTCGCTTCGACTTTTTAATCGTCCCCACAGGCAAGTGCTGGGATCGCCGCCGCAGTGTGAAAAGCGAGTATTTCCATCACTCAGAGGCGCGTCTATTTCCAGATTCGATAGTCTCCATCTTCGTCTCAGCTTTGACGCTGGGTCATCCGAATTTCGCTTATTTTGGCCCAACCGAGTACCATGGCAAGAATTTAATTCGTTTGCAAAACGCGCTTGTGGAGCGAATACAGTCCATTCGGTCCTGCCGGACGCCAAAACAGTTCGAAGCAGCGATCAATCGATATTTTATCGGTGAGTGCGATGAATTCTTGGGAGATTGGCGATCGAAATGGCGCAGAGTGCGCAACGAGCTGGAGACGGTGGGACTGCTCATTCTGCGGATGGCCGAGCAGGCGGAGCGTGAACATCAATCGCTGCTGGTTCTTGGAATATAGCAGGCCCAGGGCAAATATAGAGCAGAGCGAATTTCAAGGAGAAGCACTGAATGTCTGAAGAAACAATCGCCGCGGAACTAAAAAGCGTACTGGCGAACGGCTCACAGGGATACCCGGTCGTGAAACAGCAGACAGAAGCGCAGGTCATCCGCTGGGAGTGGACGGCCGGCGAGCGATATCGACTCGAGCCGCTCCATTTTGAGTTGAGCCACACAGAACCAGGTCAGGTGCTTGCGGAAGCGCCGGCGGATGTGGATGGGCATTTCCAATATGGATTTGACGCGCAGGACCGGGTCATCGCGGTGCGCCGGTACATCGCGTTGACTAGCGGCGTTCAGGCGTACGAGACATTCTATCAATATGGTGATCATCAGATCGACATCCACCACTATCATCATTCCTCACGGAAGCCAATGACCTTCGTCAAGCGCCTGGTGCTTCAGAACGGTCAAGTCACCGCTGAATATCACTACCAAATGGCGGGCTTGACCTTCCATTATTACGAATACGAAATGGGGCGTTTGGTTCGCCTGCGGATGAATAACACGCTGAACCGGGGTGGACGGAAAGAAGGGCTAACCGATATTGTCCACTATGACGATATGGGGCTAATTGAAATCGTGCGTTATGCCGATCACGACGCACACGGAAACACCGTCGTCATCTACCGGCGTTCGCATCCGAGCGCAAGCTCCGCGAAAGCCCGTTGGGCGGAACAGATGACGGCGGAACTCGTGTTTCTTAACACCGAATGGTTCTTGAAGTTTCAGTCAAAGCATGTCGGCGAAGACTGCTATGCATTTGTGCTTACCCCCTTACAAAACAGCGAGTACGGCGCCAGCGCGTTCGGCACGGAGCAAATGCTGGATCGGACCACACGTAAGTATGCGAGCGAAGGCGATAGCAGCCAAGACGCAGCCTCACTCTCTTCGCTTCGTGAGACACTCAAGTGGAATCCGTGGGATGGCTACGACTTCTCGGATTATGACAAGCGTGATTTCTCAAAAGCCGTAACCTTCCCATTCGAGGAACGCATCTTCGAGGTCGAGGATGACGATATGATTGAGATCTGTATTGAGGTTCTTCGCCGTCTCGATAAGCAGAAGTGCTTCGGCGAGGGCGAGATGAGAAACAAAATCGCTATCGGGGTGGCGTTCGGAGAAGATGAGCGAATACTTGAGAAAACAATCTCGACTCTCAACCCACCGAGCGTCGCCTTCCGAGTTGCCCAAGAGATGAAGCGCGCTTAAGCGAGCTAAGTATAGCGCCTTTTAGAACCGCTTCAATCTCCGCAATAAGAAATTTGAAGCCCCTCCTAATCCCGCAGCCTCTTAGCGTTACGAGTTCGAGAGTACCATGCCGCAGGAGTAAAAAGATGAAGACAAACGCCATATTGAGGTTAGCGATTTCGATGAGTCTGATGATGCTGGCGACAACGCACGCCTGGGGCGACACGACGATCGCGACAGAGAAATCAGAAACGGCTTTGATGTCCAGCAGCAATTGGGGAAACATCGTTGAGGGCCTTCAGGTAAAGGCGGAATCTCATTCATTGGACTACCATGTCGGTGACCGCGTCATGCTGGACGCGACTCTCATGCGCCTTGCGTCTGATGAGACGGCGACACGAGAGCCGCGATTAGTGGCGGATTACATGAGCGCCGGACAATACTTCGATATTCAGGTGAAGGACGCAGCCGGTCACGATGTTCCGCTGACATCTTATGGAAAGACCGTACAGCACGACGCGAGCGCTTCCGTTTCTGATTTGCCGATAATCGGAAATTTCTTTCGCAATCGCAGCATTCGTGTGACTTTGGATAAAGGCGGCAGTGCAATTTACCATTTCTGGCTGAGCCGAATATTCGACTTGAGCTTGGCGGGCTCATACGCAGTCACACTGACATTTGGCGTCACCTCGCACGACGCAAAGCAAGTGGTCAAGATCGTGTCAAATGTCGCGACGATTCAAATCCTACCGGCCCAAGCATCCGATCCCCTTGAGAACTTTCAAAACACGCCGACGATCGTATCTCCCGCAAAGCCTTAAGTTTTATATAGACCTGTGGGGAATGAGGAAATTTGATTTTGGATTTTAATAGCGTTCACTTGAGCAGCGACAGTCTGGTTTTATTTTCTCAAGAATCTGTATTCGAACTGGAAAATCACCTCGGAACGATCATGCCGCTAGGTTATCAGGAATTCATGACCACACTCGGTCTTGGCATCCTGAACGACACAATCCGCGTTTATTCTCCCAATCGTATTGGACGCGAATACAAAACGACCCAAGAGCGCTGGCGCGAGTTTTACTTTTGGGGCGAAGGGAGTGATGTCCTGACCAAAGAACGGGTTCTGGAATCGATCATTGTGGCGGATACAGGAAACGGTGACGAGGTCATCTTTCACCCATCGATCCCTAAGAAGTTATATTTACTGCCCGCGAACGACCATAAAATATTGGAAATTGGCTCCAGTTTAAGCGAAGCGATCGATTGGATGCTTCACTGGGAGAAACTCTTCGGCGAGGACGAAGAAGACGAGGACCCCAGACCAGCAGGCGTTTACTTTGAGCCTTTTCACATGCAGGATAACCAGTGACGCGGACGTAATAAATGCCTATGGATTTCGACAGCACACCGCAGCCAGCGCGCCAATCGACAGCAAGTATACAGGAGACTGAGCCAACCTGGGCGGTGCGGGCGAGCATTGTCGCAGAGCGTCTCTATGGACACGGCGGGGCGGAAATACGGCGCGGGACCAAACACTTCGCGCTAAAGTTTACTGTGTTCATGTGTATACAGTGCGTCTCTGGGGACAAATCACTCCGGGGCAACGCTGGCTGCTCGCCGCCACCTCCTGGCTCACGTTTGCGTGCGAGCCACAGCATTTGTTCGCTTGGTGGAGGGAGTAATGAGTAAGAGAAAATTATGAAAATATTGTCTCAAGCGGAGAGCGCGGAGTGGTTGTCTTCGCGAGGATTTGACTTCTCAATCGTTGACTCCGTGTCTCATCCCGGCTGGGTCGATATGCCCAAACTCGAATATATACGGGTTTATGAGACGCCGACCGAAGCAAGAAATCAAATGGTGCTTGCTCATCAGCTCACCGAGTGGATCACAGGATCGGATGTGCTTCTTTGGTTCAGCGCTTGGCCATTTCATAAGGATGAGGAAGAGACAATCTTTCGGGAATTTCGCGAGTTTTGGGGCGAGAGACGTTCTTTAGAAGACGCCCCAGGATATGCATTTACATTCGCGAACGCCTCCGATGCCTACATGTGCGCAAATTTACTTTGTTTCATGATGGCGTTCGACTGGGAGGCGTTCGTGATGCGCGGCGATCAGCAGTCAATACTGCGAATGGACGATGGTATCATCTGGACGGTCACACGGGATCCGGAAAAAGACGGGCAAACAGATCAAATCTTCGATGCGCTCGGAGTTTTTGAACGAGACCTGGATTCGCTTCCCGACATTCCAGCATTTGGCCGCTTCTGGAGCCGCAGCCCGCGACCGGAAAACAGGGCGGAACACGCAGAGTAAATGCGCCTTTTATAGTTGGCTTAGCTCTTTGCGCCGGCGGCTTTGAGGACGGCGATGATGGCTTTGGCGTTTTTCACGAGTTCGGGTGAGTTCTGCTCGTTGTCGTAAACGCCGGCGATGAGCGTCTTTCCATCTTTGGCGCGGGTGTGGATGTCGGCGCCGTGGGCGAGCAGGAACTTGACGTTCTCTAAAGAACCATAATTCACCGCGACGTGAAGCGGGGTCAGGCCGTCCCCATCTTTCAAATTCACTTCAAAACCACGCTGCATTAAGTAGCGAAGGATGGGCGCGTTCTTCGGATTGATCGACGCGATGTGCAGAGCCGTGGAGCGGTTATCGGTGGTCTGAAAGAGATTGGCGCCCTGCGCGATTAGGAACTTCACGAGAGGAAGATTGCCGGCGGAGATCGCCGTCAAAACCGGCGTCATGCCGAAGCTGTCCCGGCTTTCGATGTTGGCGTGATGCGCCAAAAGCAGCTTCACGACATCCATGCGGCCATAACTGCAAAAATGCGCCAGCGGCGTGGTTTGATCGTTGCCCTTCGCTTCTGTGTTCGCTTTGCCGTCCAGTAAAACCTTGACCAGCGCCAGAGGGGCCTTAGGGCCAAGCGCGGCGAGCAGTGGATAACTGGAGCTGGTGCGAGTATTGATGTCGGCGCCATGTGTGATCAGGAGCGTAACCATCGGCGTGTCCTGACGATTCAGCGCCTCAATCAGGACGGGGAGGTTCATTAATTCCTGATTAGGCTCCGGTCCCCGGCTCCAGTTTGGCCCGGCCCCGGCGTCCAGCGCCGCCTTCGCCGCCGCGACATTGCCCGTATGAACGGCGTTCCAGAGCGAAACGTTGGGATTTGCCTGCTCCGCCGTCACGGTCGCGGCGGCATCGTTCCCCTGCCCATGGACAGCAGGAACGACGCCAAAAAGCGTGATAGGAACGAGCAGTGAGAGAATGGGTTTCACGAAAACCGAACTTCGGGACATGGGCGTCACTCCTTGCGGCGAATGCCCGTTATTTATCGCTCGGCGCTCTGAAATCCTCCCTCAATAAACATGTAAAACGACAAAGTTAGTATGTCTCGCCCTGATGGGGAACGACGACTTCGCCGGTGCGCGTCTTGAACTTGATGGGGATGGTCACGTGCTGGGAGCCGGTAATGTTGTTAAAGACGTCGAAGTGCAGGTGTGGCTCGGTGGAGTGTCCGGTATTTCCAGAGAGAGCGATCGGCTGACCGGCGGCGACGCGCTGGCCGAGCGCGACGAGGTTTCCGTGAAGCTTCAAATGACAGTACTCGCCAAACGTTCCGTCGCCATGTTTGACGATCACGTAATTCCCGTCATTGGCGAACGATGGATCCGGCCCGCCTCGGTCGGAATCAGAACGCACCGCGACCACGGTTCCGCCCCGCGCTGCGCGCACGACTGTGCCGACGGGCATCGCCCAGTCGATGGCGTACTCGCACTGAGATCCTCGAAAGTGGCTGAACGTCCCTAAATTTCCCTGCGACACCCGATAATTGGAATTGGCGTACGGCAGCGCGTACACGTATGGCTTCAGCGCGCCCCTGCGGCGCTCGCCCGCGTGCGCCTGGAACACAAATCGATAATTCCACGGCAGTTTGGGATCTTCCGCCTTCAAATAAAGAACTGGGATCGAACGCTTTCCAAAAGAATCTAAAGTGATCGAACGCTTGCGCGATGAGACGATATTATCCCCCGTGACATTCAGTGTCACCGTAAAAGGGGTGATGTTCGCGGACTGCGCCACGAGCCAAACGCCGGAACCGGCGGGAACGGGCTTGACCGTGATGCTGGGATCGCTGCCGGCGCGAGCAGGCGCGGCGAGGCAAAGCAAGAACTCCATGGCGGACAAGAGCTTGAACACGGAGAGACTGCCTTTCAATAATTTGGTCGCTTACGGGGAAGCGGGCCGACATTTTATTATATGGCAGGTCACGCGGAAATTGGAGGGTTAAAAATTTGACGGCCTCTGCTTTTGTGTTCGACAATCCGACAATTGTCGTATATAATGAAGTAGTCTCTGAAACCGTTTTCTGCAATCAGTGAAACTGTTTTACGAGCACATGTAAGTCAAGCACTATGATCAGTACTACCATGCGGCTTATCGGACGGATTTGGGCTCTTGTCGCGCTCAAATATCTGATGTTCGGTTATACACGTAAGCGCGTGCGCCTCTTCGATATTCACACAGAGGGCGCCGAACATCTTCTGGAGATGCAGGGCCGCAGCTATATTCTCGTCTGCAACCACGTTCGTTCCCAGGACTCTCTGCTGAAGATATTCACCTGGAAGCCGATGCGGCGGTTCAACCATTCCATCGACGGCTTTGTTTTCGAGCGGATCGTCCATGAGCACACGCGGCAATGGATTCACATCGTCGCGAAATACGGACGGGATCAATGGTACACGTCCAGGCCGATGCGCTTTTTGCAGGAAAACGTCCGGCAGCCGCTGACACGTGGCCAGATGGAGGCGGGCGGCTACGTACCCATCGATCTGAAAAAGGGCGCATGCCGGCGGGACTTTCTTAAATCAGTTGCTCGGATCGTCGCGCGCCGCGAGCCGCTGCTCATCTTCCCGGAAGGCAACGTCTTCCAAGAATTCCAAGCCGACCGCCCCCTGCAAACCGGCGCCGCCCACATCGCGCGCAGTCACCGAATTCCCGTCCTCCCCGCCTACGTCACCGGATGCAACAGCTGGCGTCCCGGCCAGCGTGTGGACGTTCGCTTCGGTGAGCCCATCCTGACGGATGGACTTAGCAAACAGCAGATCACGGAAGAAATCCGCCAGAGCCTCCAATCGCTGCAAAACCTCGCGAATGCAGACAAAGCCGCCTGACAAATTCATAAATTACTCACGCGCCCGCAACTTTACTGTCATCCCTATGGTAAAATAATGGCGATAAACTTAACATGGTTCGCTGAGCTCATCTCGCCACACAGTTATTTTTTGTCTCGTCGGCAAGTCGCCGCCCTTCACCCGTCAAGGAAATCTCATGTCCGTATTCCCTCACTACCGCCGCCAGTCTGTTCTCGCAAGTACTTTCTTTCTGGCGACGGCCGGTCTTTGCGCATCTGCAATCTTGCCGGCGGCCGCGCAGAGCGTCAGTATTGTTCATCCCTTCAGCCCAATCGCCGACGCAGCGAATCCTTACATGCGAATGGTTCAAGCGCCGGATGGAACTGTCTATGGAACGACAGAATTTGGCGGCGACTACGATGCAGGGACGCTCTTTAAGATTTCGCCTAACGGCCGATTCGAGATCATTTACACCTTCGGCGCTTCTGCTGCGGACGCTCCTTCGACGGCGGCGGACCCGGTCAACCCGATCGGGGCGCTGACGCTCGGTTCCGACGGCTGCATTTACACGATCTGCGGCGGTCAGACGGGTGATGGTGGCCAGACCGGCTATGGCGACATCATGAAGATCACACCCTCGGGAGTGGCAACCGTCATTTACGCCTACGATCACTCCCACAAAGGCGCAA
This sequence comes from Capsulimonas sp., assembly GCF_039929585.1. NCBI lineage: Bacteria > Bacillati > Armatimonadota > Armatimonadia > Capsulimonadales > Capsulimonadaceae > Capsulimonas > Capsulimonas sp. The sequence continues at coordinate 2,656 of NZ_JBDSQY010000345.1, read as the reverse complement.
GCATTCCGATCCCTGGCCTGGTCTTGAACAGCGCGGATGGTTATCTTTATGGAGTGGCTTACGCCGGCGACGCGACCGGGAAATCCGGCGTCTACCGATTGTCCGCCGACGGCGTCATGACGTTCGTTCTGGAATTCACGGACGCCATGGGCTCCGGAGCAATCGGCCCGCCAATCTTCCGGCCCAGCGACAACCGTTTTTTCCTCCGCATGGCGGCCGGCGGGTCCATTGGCGATGGAACGGTCTTGAAATTCTCCGCAGCCGGAGACTACTCCGTTATCAATCTGCCGGACATCCAGCCAACGGTTACGAATGTACGCTTGTATCAGAGCCCACTGACCCTGGGGAAAGATGGGAATGTCTACGGCGTCGCGACCGTGGATAAAGTCGCTTCGCGGGGAGTGATCTTCAAAGTTACGAACGACGTTCTCAGCATCGTCTACAACTTTCCTGGAGGCGCGGACGGACCGTTCCCAGTAAACTCACTCACCGCCGCAGCCGATGGGTTCCTTTACGGCGCGACCACCAAGAACATCTACAAATTCTCACCGGGCGCGGCGACGGTGACGCCGGTCTACACGTTTTCCTATAACAACGGAGATTATTCGACGGCCAACGACTTTTTCCAGAGCGCCAACGGCGTTTTTTATGGCAGCTTTAAAGAGACCGCGTATCCTGGCCTCGGCTCCGTCTTCAAATTCGCGGCCGGCGGCGCGAAGGCGACGGTAGTCAGCTTTGACAAAGATGGGACGACGCCCCTGGCTCCCCTGCTGCGGGGCCTGGATGGAAACTTCTACGGCGTCACATACTACGGCGGGAAATATGGTAGGGGAACGATCTTCCGGCAATCGCTGGACGGCGTGGAGACGACACTCTATCACTTTGGCGGGGATTCGCTCGTCGGCGTCAACCCGGCCGGCGGATTAGTGCAGACTGCGGACGGAACGTTCTACGGGACAACCAATTACGGCTCGATCTACAAGTTCAATCTTCCCGTCGGCCCCGCCCTCACCCAGGTGACATCGATTTACAAGCTGGACAGCGCACACGGCTACGCGCCGCGAGCGGCCTTGATTGTTGGGCACGATGGAAATCTTTACGGGACGATGAGCGGCGGCGGCCCTTCCGGCGGCGGCAACGTCTTCAAGATCACGCCCGGCGGAGCGTTCACGGTCCTGAGTGATTTCACCTCGTCGGCGACCGGCCTGCACCCCTACTGCACGCTCACGCAAGGCGCGGACGGGACGCTTTACGGCACGACGCTGCAAGGCGGCGTGAACGATCAAGGGACAGTATTCGCCATGACGGCCACAGGGGCGGTCCTATGGACCCATGCGCTCACGGTCGCGCAGGGCGCCAATCCGCGCCAAGGTTTGGTGTTCGGCCCCGATAGCAATCTTTATGGAACGGCCTCGGCCGGCGGCGCATTGGCGCTGGGTTCGGTGTTCAAAGTCACGACGGCGGGCGTTGTCTCCAACGTCTTCAGCTTCACCGCATCGACCGGCAGCCACCCCTACAGTCCGCTCACGCTCGGACCGAATGGCGTGCTCTATGGAGCTACCACCAGCGCGGGCCCGCAAGGCGGGGGAACTCTGTACCGCATCACAAACGGGGCGCCGTCGCTGCTTTACGCTTTTGATGGATGGACCTTCTCCAAGGTTTCCACGGGATTGACTTTCGGCCCTGACGGTAACTTCTATGGAACGGCGCAGGCAGGCTACGAAGGAGATTCAGGCTCCGTCTTCCTTCTCGACGTGGACTTCCCAGCGATCGCGCGCTTCACTCCGATGGCGGGTAAAGGGACGATCGTGTCGATCGTCGGCACAAACTTCGCGACCGCGACCGCAGTCACCATCAATGGCGCGCCGGCATCCTTCAAAATCATGAGCGATGCCGTCATCAACGCCACCGTCCCCGCAGGCGCCGCGACGACCGGGAATATCACGGTCGCCACGCCCAGCGGAAACTCCACGAAGGGAACGTTCACCGTTGCTCCGACGCCGACAATGACCGGCATCCATCCCGGCTCCGGCCACGTCGGCGCGGCGGTCTCTCTCACCGGCGCAAACTTCACCGGCGTCACCAGCTTCCTCTTCAACGGCAAGCCCGCGCAGTTCACGGTCGCCTCGCCCACGCTGATCTACACCACCGTCCCCCAGGGCGCGACCACGGGACCGGTCAAAATCACAAGCCCCGGCGGAACCGCAACGAGTTCTATCTCATTCCAAGTGACGCCGTAGACACGATCAGCCAAACCTATATGATGAGTGGGGCGGAGAGAGCAATCTCTCTGCCCCTCTTATTTTGCGCTGGCAACTCGGGCCCAAATGATGCTGTCGTCAAAACTAAGCGAGTAGGCGCTATAATAAGTAGACACTTGAGGATTAGGACAATTTGTGAAAGAGATTATTGATAACGATCAGCCCGAAAACGCGCCGCCGCCCGCGCCCATGATAACAATCAGCCCCGAAATGCACGCCATGTGCAGCGTGCTGCTCGGCCTCCTTGTGGCGGGCGTTGGCCTCTGGGCGGGGCGCAATCCCGCGCCCAATCCGCCTCCCGTCCTTTCGAGCTACTATCACACACCCGTATATCAAGCGCCCCCCGGCCAAGCGTGGAATACAATGTGTTTGTGGACCGGCTTGTTCTCGTCCAT
>NZ_JBDSQY010000344.1:0-24113 GCF_039929585.1 Capsulimonas sp. | reverse complement strand
GCAATTTGACGCCTGCCCTGGTCCACGCCGAACCGCACCGATTGCAAAGAAAACGATGACGAACGAAAGGACACAATCCACCTTAAAAAAGCCTCTCAAACTGTCTTGACAAATGGGACCACTATAGATTTGTGGCGGATGTTGTTATGGTTCGGTTCACAGCACCGAGGACCTTGGAGCGGAGAGATGTCCTCTATGCTTTGGCCTTGGCTATCGACTTATAATCTAAACTGATATATGGGTCAGCGGCAGCACAATAATTGAAGGCGTAAGTTCGGAGAAATTAATGGCGATCTATAACGATGGACCCAGCCTCTGTCCGCCGCTCACGGATGAGATGCTCGGTTCGGCAGAGCGAAAACTGGGTTACAAACTGCCCGAGACTTATATCAACGCCTTACTGGAGAAGAACGGCGGTTATTTGGCTCTCGATGCCTTTCCCACAGACCGACCGACCAACTATGCTCCCGATCATGTCTCTTGCTCTGGCCTTTTTGGAATCGGCGGTGACGATGGCGTAGATAGCGTCACGCGAAGCCAATATCTGATCGGCGAGTGGGATTACCCAGATGTTGGGATCGTATTCTGGTCAGAAGGCCACACGGCCTTCATGCTCGACTATGCCAAGTGCGGTCCACAGGGAGAGCCAAGCGTGATTTATGTGGATACTGATCCCGAACTTGAAGTCATTCCACTGGCTCCCAGCTTTTCTGCGTTCATTGCTGGGCTGTATGAACACGATTATGACGATGAGAAATAAAATTCATTATGTCAAACACCGTCAAGCCAAGTATGGTTGTTTCTCCGGGTCAGGTCGAACGCTTCGAATAATATCCGACCGTACCTCCACGATCCAAAAAGAGTCTTTCAGGCAAACGGGACATTCGGTGTAGCCTGCACCATCGACATTCCCTCCAGCGGGCCTGCCGTCGTTTTGCGGCTGCTTCCGCTCACGCCACTCATACATATCGCCCAAGCGATACTCCAATAAATCCCTGAAGCCAAAGTAGAGATTGATGGTCATTTCTGTCCGCGCTCCGCAACGGGGACACTGGACTTCAGTTTGGAGATAATTGTAGATGCCCATGGAGTCATTCAGCCTTGGTGGAGTCTTAGGTTAGCCACCACATTTAATTTAGCACGAAAGCTACGGCGCAGTTCCAGTCCGCAATTATCAAATAAAGCATGTACGGAACCCTTGTGAGGATTGCAGCTTTGATTTTGCCTGCATGAATGGACGGACGCATTGGTGACAGACGATCACATATCGATCAGACTGGGGATAGGTCTCGAATTTGGTGATAGCAGAGCCACAACTAGCACAGTCTCCTTCGCCGTCGACCTTGTTTTCTGTGATGTTTCCGCCGCCAAGATTAGCAATCTGCTCCAGCGATTCTTGAGCATCCGCGATTGCGTCCGAGATGAACTGGGATGCGCTGAATTGTTCATGGTTTAGTCGGCGCATCTCATCCAATGCTTGATGGCAATCCACCAATATCGCAAGTCGTTCAGTGCTCGGGACCAGCGTCATACGCTGAGCACTGACAAGAAGGAAATCTTCCATTTGCGCTGCCGCGAAAATGTGCTTAGCCATTGGATGATCAAGATTCAGCATGCTTAATTATTCTCCAGCGGGTTGCTCGCGGGCTGACCAATGCATCTTGAAGCATTCATTAGGGCAATAGATGACTCCACCCCGCCCATGCTTCCCTTTCTCTACTGTTGGCGAGCCGCAGTCGCGACAATGACCGGGGATGCCGCCCAGCCATTCATAACGATTGGACGGAAGAAACTCAACATCAAACCTGTGGAGAATGGCTGGGATAGCCTTAATGCGATCATTCTTCAGGCGTAAGTATTCCGTGCGAGTTAGCAATCCCTGTAAGGCTTCGTTGTTGTCGCCAAACCAGGTCACCCACGGGGTGATTTCTTCTTGGCCTTCCACTACAGCTTTCAGGTATGCAATGTGGAGCATCAACAAGATCTCATCGGAACCAAATCCCTGTCGGATTTTTGTCATCAATAAAAACATGTATGGGATGTGGCGAAACGAGCCAAGAAGATCAGCGGGAGCAAGTTGAGGCTTGGAATATGTTAGGTCTGCGTCAGCGCCAGCACTTTGCGCCACTCATCCGTCGCCTCATCCCCCAAACCCAGCGCCTGAAGCGCCAAGCCGCTGAGGTAGTGGCTGAGTGGGTTTGCCGGCTCGTCGCCCGCCGCTTCGAAGAACTCCCAAAGCGCTTCCGGGATATTGCCCTGGGTGTACAGCGATAGTCCAATTTGCAAATGCTGGTGGGCGAAGGCGCTCTTGCCGCCACGGGGAGGCGCGTCGAGTGGACTCCAGTTGCGCAGGGCCGCCGTGGACGCCTGGCGCAGCAACTTCAGCGTGGATTCGTTCTCCATCTCCGGCCTCCGATTCGTGACGATCCCTAATGAGTTAATCGCGCGCCTTAGTGATAAGCGCGTGGAGTGACTTGCTTGAGAATGGGTGAGGAGAACGAAGGGCCGAGGAACAGGGGCGGAACGGCTGCGAATCCGTAATCCTCATGAGGGCGCCGGCCGCGACGCTGCGGCGACGCACTCATGTAACTTTATACGCAGGCGTTGTTGATTTTGTTTCCACTTCGGCTGGCAATTTTGTTTAATTTGCCGCGCTCGGTACTAAAGGGTCAGAGATTCGCTCATCGACCAGCGTCACTTGAGCTTTGGAGTACGGGGCCGAGATGGCGATACTTTGGGCGCTGAACGCGTCCATCAGACGCAGGCGCATCTCGCGTGTCACGGGGCTTTGGTCGCCAGGCAAGGTGCGAACGAGCATGCGCAAGGTAATGTCGCCAGGGTTAATGGCGTCCACGCCCAACATGTTCGGCGCGGCGAGGATGCGGTCCGGCCACTCTTCGCGCAGCGCGTTCGCCGTGTCCTCCATTGTTTTCAGCGCCAGACGCAAATCAGAGCCGTGCTGGACGTTGATCTGGATATCCGCCTGCGCCCAGCGCAGCGTTTGATTGGCCACGGCGTCGATGATGCGATTAGGAAACGTGATCAGGCGCCCCTTGGTGTCGCGTATCTGTGTCACACGCAGGTTCAGAACTTCCACGGTCCCCGAAAATTCTTTGATATCGACCACATCCCCTACCCCAAATCGATCGTCGATCAAAATATTAACGCCCGCGACGAGGTCTTTGGTCGTGTCCTGCGTGGCGAGTCCGATGGCCACGCCGATTAGTCCGGCCGATGTCAGCAGCGCCGTCAGATTGACCCCGATCCAGGACAGCGCCACCAACGCGGCGATCGTCCAAATGACCGAGACGCCCGTGACCACCGCCACGCCACCCAGGGTAGCGCGCCGGCGATAAGTCCGCTCGGTTCGTTCTTCGGGAGACAGCGTCTCGGGCAATGGCGGGAAGATATGCCGCAGGAACAAACGCAGCAGACGTGACAGGCCCGAGGCGGCCAATGAGACCGTGATAAGAATGCTGATCGGCCGCAGCACGCCGTGGCCAAGCAGCGTATGCAGCGGGCGCGTGAGGGGAAACAAATCGGTGATCACGAACGCTGCGATCAGCCAGACAAGCGACTGCATCGCCCAGCCGGGACGGTCTAGAAAACGCCGCGCCAGACGCCAGATCAAGAGATTGATGAGAAAGGCGACGCCGATGATCTTTGCCGCCTCGATCAGCGCCTCGCGCAGATAGTGCGGCCGGCGCTCACGCTGCGCCTGGTTCAGACGGCTTTCAAGCGTCGTACTCCACTCCGTTGCGAGCTGATCGACTGTCTCTCCCTTCGCAGCGGCGTCTGCGGCGGACACCGTGACCAGAGGATGACCGCCCAACTGGAGCGCGATTTCGCCATTCGGAGACGGCGTCGCAGTGACTGATGGTGAAGCGGCGGTGGGAGGCGTTTTCTCTAAAGCCGCGTCCACACGCAGCCCGACAAGATCGGCGCGGTCCTGCGCTTTTTGGGCGTCGTCTCCCGTGACCTGGAACAGCGTGCGGCCTCCCAGCGCAACCACCGGCTTTTGCGGCTTTGCTTTCGAGGGAAGCGCGGGAGGGCCGAACGTTACGCCGCCGGGCAAACCGGGAATCTTGAAACCCGAAACCTGCGCCGATGAGGGCTGTGGGAGAAGGAGCCAGAAAAAACAAATCAGAAAGACGATACGAACGCGGACACGAGGCATGGACGGTCCTTTCATGATCTCATCATGGTCTAAAGCTGACCGAAACGCCCCAGACGCACCACGCTGCCCTGCCGTCGAAACTGATTGGGCGTGGTCTGCATCACTTGACGAAACACGCGGATGAAGTTGGTGTAGTCCGAGTAGCCGATCTTCTGAGAAATCTCCTTGACGCTCAGGGAGGTGTCGCGGAGCAAAACACAGGCGTCATGGATTTTCTGCTCCAGGATGACTTCGTGGGGTGAACGATCCAGGCGCGCGCGGAAGACCCGCGAGAGCCGTTCGCGCGAGACGCCGACGCGCCGGGCAAGACCTTCGACACTCAGTTCGGAACTCTGTGTCTCCGCGATAATCTGCATGGCGCGTTTGATCAGGTCCATCGCGACGTCGTTTTTCTCACCCGCCCGCGCCGAAGCGCCCAGCGCCAGCAGCAGCTCCACCGTCATCTCAGAGGCGTCGATCGGATGTGGATGCGTCGTGGCGAACGGCGGCCCGGCCAGCGAAAGCAGCCGACGCAGGATCGACGAATCGGGAGCCAGAGAAAAAATGGGGCCGTAGTGCCTCCGCAGCCCCTCCATCATCGCCATCGCCGACTCGCCTAAGAACTCGCAAACGAAAAACTCCCAGGTCTCAGTGGATTCCGGGGGATAGAAATAAGACATGTCTAGATCGTTGATCTTGACCAGGAAACCCTGCCCCGGATGCGTCCGGTACTCGCCGTTTTTGTCCTTGAAGCCCCCAACGCCGCTCAAGGTATAGCAAAAGTATGCATACTCGTCATGGACGCGCTGCCGCCCTTCGCATCGATATGCGGGATCGCGAGTGGACTGTACGCCGATGCTTCTGGGGCGCGGAAGCAGCGGAATTGAGGGAAGTGGATCGAAATAAAGTCGCCAGCGCCACTCGTATGTCTTCACATGCGCCGCGAAAAACTCCTGGACTTCCTCTCGCGGAGCATATTGCGGTACGCTGTCAAACACTCGCAAGGGATCAGTCTTCAATGTGTTCTCTCATACTCGGTCGTGATTGGCGCTGGCCGCGCATCGTGGGCCAGACTTCAGAAGAGTAATATTACCTCGGAATCACAAATTGACACAAATAGTCACATTTCTCTGTCTTGATATTTTCAGCAGGATGACGTATTCTAAACTTAACGTCAAGCCCTGCAAGGTTCACAATATCCCATGGTTGTCAAGAATTCTCGAATCGCCGTCTCCGTACTTCTGCTGACGGCGCTCACGGCAGGCGGCGCGCACGCGCAGCAGCCAGCCCAAAAGACGCGTCCCACGGTGGACGTCTCCAAGGTAGACACCCTCTACCTGGTGGGATACTCGCACCTGGACACCCAGTGGCGCTGGTCCTATCCACAGGTGATTCGAGACTTCATCCCGGACACCCTGCACAACAATTTTCGGCTTTTTGAGCTGTACCCAGACTATGTCTTCAACTTCAGCGGGTCCCGGCGCTATGAAATGATGAAAGAATATTATCCCGCCGATTACGAGAAACTGAAGACCTACATCAAATCCGGACAGTGGTTCCCCTGTGGATCCTCCGTCGATGAAGGCGACGCCAACGTCCCCTCCGCCGAATCGCTGGTGCGACACACGCTTTACGGCAATCACTATTTCCAGCGCGAGTTCGGGGTGACAAGCCATGAGTTCATGCTTCCCGACTGCTTCGGCTTCCCCTACGCGCTGCCGACGGTTCTCAGCCACTGCGGGATCGAAGGCTTCTCCACGCAGAAGCTGACATGGGGCTCTGCGGTAGGCATCCCGTTCAAAGTCGGTTCGTGGGAAGGTCCGGACGGCTCCCGCATCCTGGCGGCGTTCGATCCCGGCAGCTATAACGCCGGCTTCAAAGAGGACTTGAGCCAGAACACCAGCTGGCTGGCGCGCATCCAAAAAACGCGCAAGGCTTCCGGCGCGGGCGTGGACTACCACTATTACGGCGTGGGTGACCGAGGCGGCTCTCCGGACGAAAATTCCGTCAAGTGGATGGAAAAGAGCATCGTCGGAACGGGGCCGCTCCATGTCGTTTCCTCCAATGCCGAGGAGATGTTCCGGGCGATCACGCCGGGCCAGGCCGCGAAGATGCCCCGCTACAAAGGGGAACTGCTGCTGACGGAGCATTCGTCCGGGTCGCTCAGCTCTCAGGCGTATATGAAGCGCTGGAACCGCAAGAACGAATTGCTGGCGGATGCGGCCGAGCGCGCATCGGTCGCAGCGATGTGGCTGGGCGATGCAAAGTACCCGTCTGATCGGCTTTACCAGGCCTGGGACTTGTTCCTCGGATCGCAGATGCACGATATGCTTCCCGGTACAAGCCTTCCCAAAGCGTACGAATACTGCTGGAACGATGAACTGCTGGCGCTCAACCAGTTCGCCGCCGTCACAAAGGATTCCGTAGGCGCCGTCTCTGCCGGACTGGATACGCGCGTGCAGGGCGTTCCACTCGTCGTCTATAACCCGCTTTCGATTGCCCGTGAGGACGTCGTTGAGGCAACGGTGGACACAGGCGTTCCCGGAGTGCAGGTCTACGGCCCGGACGGACAGCCGGTCCCGACGCAAGTCGTCGGTAATGAAGGAACCGCTCTCAAAATCATTTTTCTGGCCAAGGCGCCGTCGACCGGATACGCCGTATACGATGCGCGTCCGTCAGGAACTCCCAAGGCGCATAGTATGGTGCGCGCAATTGACCACACGCTGGAAAATGAACAGTACAAAGTTACTCTGAACGACGCCGGGGACATCGCGTCCATCTACGACAAGAAGAACAGCCGCGAGGCCCTGAAGTCGCCCATCCGTCTTGCCTTCCAGTATCATAATCCCGGACAGTTCCCCGCCTGGAATATGGACTGGGACGACGCGAAGGCGGCGCCGCGCGGCTATGTCGACGGGCCCGCGAAGATCCGGATCGTCGAGGCGGGTCCCGTCCGAGTCACGCTGGAAGTCGAGCGCGAATCTCGCGGCTCCAAGTTCGTCCAGCAAATTCGCCTTGCGAGCGGCGGCGCAGGCGACCGCATTGAAGTCGCCAACAAGATCGATTGGCGCACGCAGGAAGTCGCTTTGAAGGCGTCCTTCCCGATGAGCAGCGGCAACCCCAAGGCGACCTATGATCTGCAAGTGGGAACGATCCAGCGCGGCAACAACGATCCAAAGAAGTATGAAGTGCCGCAGCATCAATGGTTCGACCTGACGGGGACGGATGGCCGTTACGGCGTTGCGATCCTCAATGACAGTAAGTTTGCTTCGGACAAGCCGAATGACAACACCGTACAGCTCACCATGATCTACACGCCTGGCGTCCGAGGCGGTTATCAGGATCAGGCGACGCAGGACATCGGCAAGCACGATATTCTGTACGCCGTGGCGCCCCACGCCGGCGACTGGCGCAGCGGCGACGTGCCGTGGCGCGCCAAGCGGCTCAACCAGCCGCTGATCGCATTCGAAGCTGCGCCTCATGCTGGCGCGCTCGGGAAAACCTTCTCGCTCGTCAGTCTGAACACACATCAAGTGCAGATCGAGGCAGTCAAGAAGGCCGAAGACTCGAACGAAATCATCGTCCGCCTGCGTGAACTGGAAGGTAAGGAAGCGAAAAACGTTCAGATCCAATTCGCGGGCCGAATCCTTTCCGCCCGTGAAGTGAACGGCCAGGAAGCGCCGCTCGGCGCCGCAACGATCACGAACGGCAAGCTCACGACCAGCGTCAAGGGCTATGGGCTGCGCGCCTTCGCCGTAACCCTGGCGGCTCCGGCGGCCAAAGTCGCCCCAGTCGTCTCCAAACCGCTGCCGCTGACTTACGATCTCGATGCCGTGAGCTTCAATAGCGGCTCCCCTGACGGCGCATTTGACCAGGAAGGGCGATCCTATCCAGGCGAACAGCTGCCGAAGACGATTGACAACGGCGGCGTTACGTTCCAGCTTGGACCGACGGGAGCCGGCGCGAAGAACGCGCTGGTCGCGCACGGTCAGACCATCGACATCCCCGCCGGCTCCGACCACGTCTATGTTCTCGCATCGGCGACCCAGGACGCTCCCGCGAACTTCGTTGTCGGCGGCCAGTCCATCCCGACAACCGTCGGCGAGTGGACCGGATATGTCGGCCAGTGGGATAACCGCCAATGGGGCGGCGTTGTGCCGGAACTGACTTACGGCTGGAACAACCCATATGTCGGCCTGACGCCGGGTTATGTCAAGACAAGCGAGGTCGCCTGGTACAGCTCGCATCGGCACAGCGCTAAGGGCGCAAACGACCTCTATCAGTACAGCTATCTGTTCAAGTACAGCTTCCCGGTAGCAAATGGCGCGAAGACGATTACGCTGCCGGACGATGCGCGCATCCGTGTGTTCGCCGTCACTGCGGCGCGCAACACCGGCGACGCCGTGCGCCCCATGCGGCCGCTCTACGACACGCTCGCCGACCACCAGGCGACCGACAGCCCGGAGATTACGCCGAATGGGGGCGACTTCCACGACGCCATGCAGGTTTCGATCCGTCCCCCGTTCTACTGGAACGACAAGGGACTACGCTACACGCTTGACGGCTCCAAGCCTTCTTTGAACTCTCCCATCTACACAGGCCCAATTACTCTGAACAAGCCGGTGACACTGACAGCGGCGGAAGTACAGCCCGACGGAACCGTCGGCCCGACGACGGTCGCAAGTCTGAATGTTCAGGATACGACCCCGCCCGCCGTGGTTTCCTCGGAAGCATTACAGGGTCTCGCCAAAGCCAATATCCGTTTCTCGGAAATCGTGACCAAAGAATCGGCGGAAGACGTCAGCCACTACAAATTAGCGGGCGCCGTTCAGGTGCAGTCGGCGAAATTGAACCCGACCTCCGATGGAGTGGAACTCACTCTTACCGCTCCGCTTCCGCAGGATGTCGCGACATCTCTGGCGCTGAGCGGCGTGCGCGACACTTCCCCCGCAGGAAACGCAGTCGCGGACCAGGCATTGGCCCTGAAGCCCGGAGGGATCGCCTTCACCAGCCCGGCGCTGACAGCCGGCGCAACTCAGGAATTCAAGCCAGCGGACCTGCCGATCCAGGGTTCGTCGCCATGGACGATGAACTTGTTCGTCAAAACAGATAAGCAGCCGGAGAACCGCACGAACATCGCGGGCTTTGGCAACCAGAACGACGGCAAGAGCGGCGCCGGCCGCTACATCGCCAAGTTTGCCAACGGCATCCATTTCTGGAGCGCCGATCACGATGTCGAAAGCACCGTACCGCTGGACCTGGGCGCATGGCAGATGATCACGGCGGCGTACGACGGCGCCACGCTGCGGCTCTACAAGAACGGCGTCCAGATCGGCTCGGACAACATCAAGCTCTCGGATGATGTCTCCGAAGTGCACATCTTCCCGAAGGACGCCTGGGAGCATGAGCGCATCTTCGCCGGCGACATCCGCGACTTCACGATCTGGAAGTACGCGCTGTCTCCCGACTCGGTGCAGACCCTCTGGCAGAATGGAAAGGGCAAGTAGTCCATGCCGCTTCCCCGCGCTTCGCGCCGGCGATTTGCAATTTTGCCGGCGCTCCTCGCGCTGTGGATCGGGCTGAGCGGCGCACGCTGCTCAGCCCATACGGCGACCTTCGCCTCAGCGACCGTCAAGATCGGATCGGACCGCACGTTCACCGTGGAGACCCGGTTCGATCTTCTTGCCTTTGCCCTCAACGACACCCCGACCCGCATTGGCGATGCTCCCATGAACGCCCTGCTCGATGGGCCGTCCCAGGATCTTCAAACGCAGCTTACTGAAGCCGCCGGAAGGTTCCACAATGACTTTCAGGCATCCGGCGGCGTGGTGGATTCCATTGCGTTCCCGAGTCTCGCCGACGTCCAGGCATGGCGCGACTCTCCCATCAAGCAGCGTCTTCCCTTGATGGAAACAGCCATTGTCACAGGACATCTAAACCCGGACGCCAAAACAATTGCCGTCCAATTCCCTCAAATACTCGGCACGGTCGTTGTGACCACGGAAGTTCCCTACCAGGAGCCCATCTCCGAGCCATTAGACCCTGGCGCGCTCAGTTCCGCCGTCTCCGTTACGCCGGGCGCTCCGATTCCTACCGCCGCTCCCACAAGCAAACCTGACACGACGGCTAAGCCCGTCTCAACGCCAGCCAAACCATTATTGGCCCCCATCGTATCGGGCGCCTCACATTTGGCGCCTCACGTCACCAAAGCCGCGCCGCGCGGCAATGTTCAATCAGCTCCTGCCGCCAAGCTGCCGGTCACTTCCGTAAGCGCCATCACTTCGAGTAAGCCAGCCCCTGTCGGCTCCACAATCCCGGCTATCCCGAACGGCCAAACCAAATCAGCCACGGCAGCGACCAAGCTCGCCACGCCAAAGCCGCCGGCGGCAGCCAAACCCACGGAACCGAAACCATCAGCGCCGATCGCGGCTGTCGTCTCCCTCACCCAAAAGCCAGCCGCCGTTACGGAAACGGTCGTTACTGCGGCGGCGCCGCCCCAAAACCACTGGGCCAAGGAACTCTTCGGGTTCGTCAAAATGGGCTTTACGCACATTCTGCCCGAAGGGATCGACCATATCCTATTCGTACTTGGTCTGTTCCTGCTGAGCACAAAGACGAAGCCCCTGCTGTGGCAGATTACGGCGTTCACGGTCGCCCACTCCCTCACCCTGGGACTTGCTTTGTACGGGGTCGTTCGACTGCCTTCGTCGATCGTCGAGCCGCTTATCGCAGCGTCCATCGTCTTTGTCGCCGTGGAAAATGTCTGCACGACTGAGCTAAAACCCTGGCGCCCATTCGTCGTATTTGGCTTCGGTCTCGTGCACGGCATGGGATTCGCCGGCGCCATTACGGATTTAGGGCTGCATCGGCAGGATTTCCTGACTGCGCTGATTGGGTTCAACGCCGGCGTGGAGCTTGGCCAGTTGTCCGTGGTCGCACTCGCATTTCTTTGTGTCGGCTGGCTTCGAAAACGCGCCGATTATCGTAAGATCGTCGTCATTCCCGCTTCCCTCGCCATCGCCGCCATTGCCGTGTTCTGGACGATCCAGCGCACGATCGCCTCCTTCGCCTCGCTGTAAATTTCATGAAACGGCGGTATAATCTTCGCAGATTGGCGTTCTTCTTGCGAGAAGAGCGCCAGGAACTTTGCCTGCCCCCTTGCCGTTGAAAGATTCATGAAACCGACAGAAGAACAGCTCCCTGAAATCTCCGCTGAGATGGAGAATAAGACCCCGCAGGAAATTCTGCGCTGGGGATGGGAAACGTACGGCGACAAGCTGACCATGGCGACGGCGTTCGGAGCCGAAGGCTGCGCCATCATCGCGATGCTCGCGGATATCACGAAAGATATCTACCTTTTCAATTTGAACACGGGGTATCAGTTTCCGGAGACGCTGGCGACACGCGATCGCCTGATCGAAAAGTACGGCATTCCGATCCATCTGGTCGGCGCCGTCCAGAGCGTTCCCGAGATGGAAGCCGAGCACGGCGGACCGATCTACGGAACGAACCCCGATCTGTGCTGCCACATCCGCAAAGTGGTTCCGCTGTCGTCGGCCCTACACGGGTTTGAGTCGTGGATTTCGGCGATCCGCCGCGATCAGACACCCGAGCGGGCGCAGACCCCGATCGTCGGCTGGGACCGCAAATTCCAACTGGTCAAGATCAACCCATTGGCCAATTGGTCCAAGACGGATCTCTGGAATTATATTTTGGAGAACGACGTTCCGTACAATCCGATGCACGATCTAGGTTATCCCAGCATCGGCTGCTGGCCCTGCACGAAAGCGGTCGGCGCCGGCGAGGATGACCGGGCCGGGCGCTGGGCGGGGACGGCGAAAAAAGAATGCGGCTTACATGTATTGAACAATGAGCCTGCTGCAGTACGTTAACCGGGAGAAAGCGCGCATTGTCTTACCTTACGATTCCGATCGGCGACCAGTCGCCCAAGATCGTCAACATGATCGTCGAGATCCCTCAGGGCTCGTCGAACAAGTATGAGTACGATCACGACTTGGATGTCTTCAAGCTCGACCGGACTCTTTATTCGCCCTTGTTCTACCCGTTCGATTACGGCTGGATCTGCGATACCCTGGCCGAGGACGGCGACCCGCTCGATATTTTGGTCATCACCACGCAGCCGACGTTCCCCGGCTGCCTGATCGCCGCCCGCCCGCTCGGCGTGCTGATGATGCGCGACGAAAAAGGCCCGGACGAGAAAATCCTCTCCGTCGCCGCCGCCGACCCACGGTTCTCGGACATCGAAAACCTGTCGGACCTTCCGTCGCACATCCTCAAGGAAATCGTGCACTTCTTCGACATCTACAAAGAGCTCGAAGAAAAGCAGACGATCGTTCTGGGATGGCAGGACGTGGAAACCGCGCACAGCGTCATTGAGAAGTTCCGGCTAAAGCCGGACGCGGCGCATTAAGGATGGCCCTCATCCTCCCAGTTTTTCGGACGCGTTGATTGACACGTTCCCCGGCTATAAAAGCCGGGTCTGGGGAGTCGCTTCGCGACTAGCCGTCCGTTCCGGACGAGGAATATGATTGTCGATTACCGGCATTTGCGTCGGGAACGGACGCTTAGCGCGTAGCGCTCCCAAGGCCCGGGTTTTATACCCGGGTACAACGTCACCGCGAAAATCTCCGTCTTTGAGAAGGGCCGGGGGGTGAGGGCCAATTACGCGGCCTTCGCCACCCCAATATCTTTCAATCCCCCCGGCCGGAACGCCAACCAAATCGTCGTGATCAGCGATAATACGGCGCAGACGAAAATCGCCATCGGCGCGCCGATCTTGTTGGCGACCCACCCCGCGAAGAAGCTCCCAATCGGCATCGAGCCAATAAACACCAGTGTGTAGATACTCATGACCCTACCGCGCAGGTTATCAGGAATAGTGAGCTGAACGAGGGTGTTGCTCGTTGCAAAACAAACGACGAAGCCGTAGGACACAAGGGCCATCGCCAGATACGCGATCCACATGGATTTCGTCAGTGCGAAGACCACCAGGATTCCGGTCGACATCAGCGCTCCCCAGATTAGCATGTTCTTCTGCCGGGCGGGATCGCCGAGAAACGCCACGGTGATGGCGCCCAGCAGCGCGCCCACGCCCCGGATCGTTTCCATATATCCGAAGGCTTTGACCTGTTCGGCGTCACCCGCATGCGGCAGCAAAGTGTAGCGGACGAACACCGGAATAAGAATGTTGAAGGACAGCGCGAAAGTCGCAAGCGATCCCACCAGCAGCATCAAGTTACGAATCGTATGGTTGGACCGGACATAGCGAAACCCTTCGCGCATGTTCGAAAGAACCTGCGTGACGGAAACCGCGCCTGCCTTTTTGACGCGCGGCGGAAGACGCAGCAGCAAAAGCGCCGCAATCGCCGCCAGCGTCAGAATGGCGTTACCGATAAACGCAGCGCCGATGCTCACATGCGCGGCGAGAAGCAGCCCCGCGATCGCCGGCCCGACGGCCCGCGCGCCGTTAAAAACGCTGGAGTTCAGCGCGACGGCGCTGGGCAAGTCTTCTTTTCCCACCATCTCGACAATAAACGACTGCCGCGTCGGCATGTCAAACGCCGCCGCAATTCCCGAAAGCGCCGCGAAGAACAGGACGTGCCAGATCTCCACCGTCCCACGCACGCAAAGCACGCCCAGAGCGAGCGCCGTGAACACAAGCGTCGTCTGGGTCGCAAGCAGCATCTTGCGTTTGTCCACGCGATCCGCGACCACGCCTGCAAACAACGTTAAGAGCAGAATGGGAATGCCGCCCGCGAAGTTTACCCACCCGGAAAACAAGTTCGCAGCCGCCTCCGCCTGCGGCGTCTGCGCGGCGGGTGCGCCGCCCACAGCCGCGCCGCCGTGGCGCAGCATCTCCCGCGCCACCGGGTCCACCAGCAGCACGATCAGCCAACCCTGCGCCAGGTTCTGCATCCAGGAGCCAGTCAGTGAGATCAGTTGTCCAAACCAGAAGAAACGGAAATTCCGATGCTTTAACGCACGGAACGCCCCGCCCTTCTTCGTGGCTTCGTCCAATACCGGATTGGGAGGCGCGACCGATTCATCACCAACAATCTCTGGGTAATCGCTCGCGTCATCGTCGAGTTCGTTAATCTCCTGCGTCGTTCTAGTCATCTTAATATTCGCCCATTTCCATGCTCATCCCTAATTTCTATCCCCGCATGGTCAGTTCCTCTAAACGGCGACGAGATCTCCCAAAGGAAATATCATGGAAACAATCAGGGAGGCGTTTATTTTTGTTCTCCCTCAGCGCTATAATAACGTGACACTGGAACGAACCAGTCCGAAAGTATCCGAAATGAGAAGATCTCCCCTCCCACTGCTGATGGCGATTATTGCCGTCTTAATGTCCAGCGGCCTCGCCGCATTTGGAAGTCAAACAGCGCTTAATTTGAAAAGCGCGCCTCCCAACGAGGCTGGATTGGTCCCGATCCTAGAGTATCATGAACTCGTACCCAAGCTCAAGGTCACGGGATATCAATACCCATCCGCGCTGTTTCGACGAGAGATGGAGTGGCTTTACAACCACAATTACCGCCCGATCAATCTGCTCGACTATGTCGCCGGCAAGATCGACTGCCCGGCGGGAATGTCTCCGGTGATCCTGACGTTCGATGATGCGCTGGGAGGACAGTTCCGATACCTGGCCAATGGATCGATCGATCCCGATTGCGCGGTCGGCATTTTAGAGGATCTGCACCGGCGTCACGCGGATTGGCCGCTGCGGGGGTCGTTCTTCGTGCTCACGGACGGCAACGGACATCTCCCCGCCCCGTTCTATCAAAAGAAGACGGCGCTCAAAAAGATGCGGTATCTGGTTTCTCAGGGCTTTGAGGTCGGCAATCATACCGTCAGTCATGCGATGGGGATTAAGCATTGGACCGATGAACACGTCGAGAATGAAGTCGGCGGCGCGGTGGTCAATATCCAGAAGTACTTGCCTGGCTACGATGTCCGTGAGATCGCGCTGCCGTTCGGGATTTATCCCAAAAGCGTCAGCCTCTTAAAGAGCGGAGTCGGCCAGGGGTTCGCCTATCACAACGACTGCGCGATGATGGCGGGGTATCAGCCCGCGCCGTCGCCGATGGACAAGCGGTTCGATCCGTACCATCTGGAGCGAATCATCCCCGGCGACAAAGCTTTTCAAATTCGTTACTGGCTCGACTGGCTGGAGACTCATCCGAAAAAGCGATTTGTCAGCGACGGCGATCCGACCACCTATACGCTCCCCGCCACCGAAGCGAAAAAGCTGAATCGCGCGCGTTTACTGGGATCAGGGTTCCGCGTTCAGTTCTACAAAGCCTCACGCTCTGTGACGCAGAAGCTGGCGAGCCACGCCCACTGACACAAAAAAAGATACGTCGCGTGGCGTATCTTTTTTTGTGCGATCGGCGCTGCCTGCGAATGTTACGGCTTAATGACCATCGTCTCAATCGAGTGCGCGGGGCTGCGCGTCACGACGGCGCGCTTGTCGATCCAGACACGATACTCCCATTCGCGCCCCGTCAAATTCAGCACTACTACAGCGAGGCTTTTGTCGGGGTTCAGAAACGCTGTCGACTGCAGACCATCCTCGGTGGATGTGCATGCGACGCGACGGGCGCCGGGACGAATGAACTTCGAGAAGTGGCCGAGATAGTAGTAGGACGGCAGATAGTGGATCTCGCCGGTTTGGATGTCGGCCATGATTGGAGCGCAGCAGAAGTTATTTTGATGATTGGGTCCGCCCCGCTGGTCCAGCAGAACATTCCAGTCCACCCAGCCCGCGCTCCAGTGGTTGAGATCGGCCATCACGTTCTCGCCGTATCGCTCGCCAATCGTCCAGTCTGTATACTGCGCCGTGTCATTAAAGTTCAGCGAGCCTTCCGTAAAGAGCACGGCCTTATTTGGAAACGCATCGTGCACCACGCCGGGAATATCGAAGTGATCGCCGACATACCAGTGATACGCCGTGCCCCAGATATACTTGGCCGTCTTGGGATCGGCCAGCATGTCCTGCACACGCTGGTACATCAAACCGCGATTGTGATCCCAGACCATCAAACGGACGCCGCTCATGCCGTTCTTCTCAAGCGTCGGCCCTAAATAGTCCCGCACGAACTCCTGCTCTTCCGGCGCCGTATAGACGCATGATTCCCACGACTGGACCGCCATCTCCTCATTCTGCACCGTCAGACCCCAGATGGGGATCCCAAGCTTCTTGTATTCATTGATGAAACGAACATAATAATCCGCCCACGCCTGTCGGTACTCCGGGCGCAGGCCGCCGCCGTTGGACATATCGTTGTTGGTCTTCATCCACGCGGGAGGGCTCCACGGAGTGCCGAACACTTGAAGCTGACCGCCGGACATCGCCTTGGCGGCTTTAATGAACGGGATTTTATACTTCAAGTCATGCGCGAGCGAAAACTTCGTCAGCTTCACATCACCGGGCGTGTCGTCATAGGAATATGTATCGCTGGAGAAATCGCAGCTGTTGATATTCGTGCGGCCAAGCGTGTAACCGATCCCCTCGTTCGGTGAGAAATAGGCTTTCAGGATCTCTTTCTGTTTGTCCGGAGCCATCTTATAAAGCGTCTCCGCGGAGGCGTCGGTCAGCCCGCCGCCGAACCCGACGACCGTCTGAAATTTCTGCGTAGGGTCCACCATGATCATGGCGGCCCACTCCTGCGGCTGGATCCAGGTATCGAACCCGAGTTTTGCGCCGGCCTTAATACGCTGGTCTGTGCCCTGGGCCGTGGTGTATACGACCGCCTGTTTATAAAAAGGAGTGGGGGCAGGCTTCGGGGCGGGAGCGGCATAGGATTGGGGGATCGAGAACGCCGCTGCGGCCGCCGCGAGAAGCACCCATCGCCGCTTCGTCAAAATGGTCGTCATGTGGGGGAAACTCTCCTGAAATGGAACATGCTGTTTCCTCGTATGACACGTACAAACGCCGTATGTTTCCGAAAAAACTCGGCGCATTCGATCCTGCGGGATCAAAGGCGCCGAGTGGGTTTGTATGGCGGTGATTGGATTAGAGCTATGGCTTTTCCTGCGCGCCGCGCACCTGAGCCAGATAATCCGGCTGGCTGCATTGCAGCGTCAGCGTGGGCTTCGCGCCCAGCCCCTCGCCGGAGCGCGCGACTTTGACGAGAATGTGGTTCCAGCCCTGTTGAAGCAGCAGCGGGTTCGCGGCGCCGCCGCTGCCCTGCGGCTTCACTGGAACGGACTTGCCTCCCACCCAGACCTGCGCGCCCGCCGCCGATCCGACCATCAGACTGAGGTTCGGCAGATGGGGATCGAGAAGCAGATTGGCGAGGTCTTTCGGGCTGTAGAGCCAGAAGCTTACATATCCGATCGCGCTTTTCTGCGGATTGGCGCCGTCCAGCGAGCCCAGATCGAAGGCGCCGCCTCCGGAATCCGTCTTGACGGACTTCCAATTGCGATCACTCATTCTCGATCCGAACACAATCGATTTTCCGGCGTTCGAATCAATCGGAGAGTCCTTAAGGGCTTCTTCGGTCGAATCCGCTTCCTTCCAGCCCCAGCCCAGCGCGTGGGTCACCGCGCCGCTCGCACTCAGAATATTGCGCTGCGCGGCGCTGTCTCCAAGCTTGACGCCCAGGTTCGCCCAGATCGTCCGATTCAGCGACGCCGCCTTGGAGGTTTCCGAAGCGACGGGCAGGCTGCAAATGATCAGGCGGCCCGCGCCGCTCGGAACCTCCACCAAGGCCGCGCCCGAGGGTTTGGTTTCGCGCTCCGACCGCAGCAGCATAATCGTTTTGGATGTCTCCGCCTGCTGGTTCCAGCGGTTCCAATTGGTGTTGGAAGCAGCCAGGAGAACTTTGCCCTTCGCGACTAACGGCCCACTCATACCCATACGCATAACCGTGGACGGATTGAGTTCTGAGAAGTACAGCGACGCCGGCGTCAGCCCAGCAGTGAGAGAGGCATTCTCCACTGCAATGAGCGAGGACGCGGCACGCTCCGTCAGCTCCAGGCGATCCGGCAGCAGTGCGTTCAGCTGCGCAAGTGTGGAAGGGTTCGCTCCCCAAACGACGACCGAGCCGCCACTGGCGAGGACTTTGTCAATCGTCGCTTTTGTGTCGCCTGAAGGCGGCTGCGCGCCGTCGATCACGATCAGGGAACTGCTCGGCGCCGCTGCATCGGACGCGGCCACAGGTACGCCGGCGTCGGCGAGCGACTTTGAGAGCGATCCGCCGGGGCCGGAAAGCACGGAAACGGACGTGATGGCCCCTACCGAGGGATCGAGTGCGGTTCCAGCTTCGACCGTGAATGGACGGCTGGGTTTGTACGGCAGCGCGACCGGCTCGGCCTGCGCGGCTTGGATCGCGTCAAACATCGGCCACTTCTGATAGAACGGCAGCTTGGGATCGTAACCCGGGTTGAACGTCGTGCTGTAGGGCCCAAGCCGCTCCGGCTGCACACCCGGCTTCCCTTCGATATAAGGGCCAAAGAAGACGCCGTCCTGGAGTGTGGGAGGGCGTGTCGTGTCGCTCAGGCCCAAATTCAATGGCTTCAGCGCATACCAGGCGAGATTGAAGACGCTGCGATAGCTCGCATCGTACTTGCGCTGGTCGAGCAGGTTTTTGTAGACGTCCTGGGCGACTCCTTCCATGCGATCTTCCGCGGACATGTACGCGCGCTGGTCGCCGGAGTACTGCGCGATCTGCTCGGGCGTTCCATAGTAAGCCGGGCTGGACTCGCCGACGCCCCAGGGCTTGCCGGAGTCTTTGGCGCGCTGCATGGTCGAGGCGTCGCCGTAGTGAATCACATAGGTCGGCATCGTTCCGCCGGCGTCGTCCTCCCCATCCGCCGAGATCCAAAGGCGCGTCGGATCGTTCTTACGGCAGATGCCGGCCCAGATGGCGTCGTAGCGGGTCAACTCATCCTGCATGGACTGCGGACCGTGAAAGACGTATTTGATCACGGGGAGTATCTCATTAGAAACACTCCAGCCAAACACGCCGGGATGGTTACGGTCGCGCAGGATCAGCGCCTGGAGATGGTCTTCCGAGTCCTGCCAGTACGTGGGATCGTCGAGCTTCGGGCCGCCATCGCTCGCCCACATCGCGCTTTCATCCAGCACGAGGATCCCCTGCTCGTCGGCGACGTCCAGATAAAATGCGGGATACGGCTGTGCATGCAGCCGGACCGCGTTCAGATGTGCGTCCTTGAGCGCCTGGAACCAGGCCCAGGCGTAGCGCCGGGTCATCTGCGGAATGCCCATGAAGTGCCATGAGTCGCCCTTCATGACGAGGGGTTTGCCATTCAGCAATGTCTTGCCGCCAGCGAACGTGATCTGACGCCAGCCGAAGCGTGTGTACTTCGAATCACGCACGGCGCCGCTCCCGTCTTTGATCCGGCAGACGACGCCGTAAAGGTTCGGGCTCGTCGGCGACCAGTACTTCAGCTTGCCGCCCGTTTTCCCGGACAGTGTGACGGTCTTGACGCCATGCGCCGGAATACTGACTTTCACGAGAGTGATCGGCAGGGAGACGGCCTTGCCGAGATGAGATTTCGTCTCGGGCGCCGAAAGCGTATCCTTGCCGTTATCCGAAATCCAGGGCGACACGGTGCGGTCCAGCGTGACGGTCGCGGCGCGATCGGTATCGTTCCGAACAGTCACTTCCGTCGTCAGCGTGTCTTGATCCACGATCGGCTTCACAAACACATCACTGACATGGACCGCTGGCATGGCTTCCAGCGTCACATCCTGCCAGATGCCCGCAATATGCTGTCCCCACATCGAGCCGCCCTGATACGGGCGGCGTCCGAATTTTCCGGGTTTGTCGAATAAGCTCGCCTTGCGCACGCCCACCAGCAATTCGTTTTGCGCGCCGGGCTTGACGGCGTCGGTCACATCCACATCGAACGGCAGGAAGATATCGAAATGCTTACCCACTTCTTTGCCGTTGACGATCACCTGCGTGTCGCCCGCCACGGCGTCGAAGTGGAGGATGAGGCGCTTGTTCTTCCAGGCGACCGGAACGGTGAAGGTGCGCGCCAGCCATCCCATTTGCACGGAATTCCAGGCGGCGGGATAGCTGGGAAAGTTGCGAAAGTCGCCACCAAGCCCGTCCTGATCCGCGTAGGTATTCGCGTTCCACGGCGACGGGATCCGGATCGGCGTTTTGTCCCATCCCTCCCCCGTCGGCTGCGGCAGATCGGGCGCGGGATCGTTCCCCTGGTGGAAGCCTGCGGGAAGCGAAACCGGCTGAAATCGCCAGCGACCATTCAGACACAGTTCATCGCGAAACGGCTTTTCCGCCGGAACCGTCTTTCCCTCCTGCGGAGCAAACGCCCGCGTGAACTTAGCCGACGCATGCGCGCCCGCGCCGATGGTGAGGGTTCCAATCAAGACAGCCGCAAAGGGACGTGCGGCGCGTCGGGAAATAAAATCCATGCGTGTTCCTAAACTCTTGATTAATTGATGATGAGCGTTTTCGTCACCAGCGTGTATTTACCAGAGGCCGTCAGCGTTGACCGGCCCCCGCTGGTCAGAGTGATCGGGAACTCCAGCGTCTTTTTCTGACCGGCGTTCAGCTCAAAGCGCTGGGCGCTGAGCTTCTGGCCATTCGCGAATAGTTGGACTTCGCCGACATCCGTCATGCCGCCGGCGTTGGTCACGCGCACGCTGGCGATGAACTGTTTCCGGCGGGAGGCAGAGGCTGGGACACTGAGGTCGTAAACGAACTTGGGGGCCAAGGGCGCCTTGATCGTAAGTGTTCCCATCACGCCTTGCTGCGCATTGACGTAGCCGACCTTTGCCTTCTGTTCGTCACCCGTCAGCGGCTCCGGTGAAGCGCCGCCAACCATGATCTTGACGGCGCCAGGCTCCAGAACCCGGTCCATCGTCCGATTGAGAATGGATAGATCATAGGGTGTGAGCGTGAACGTCACGGTCACCTTCTGGTTCGGGTCGAGGTGGATTCGCTGGAATCCTTTGAGCTCCATGACCGGGGTGACGACACTGCTGACGGAATGGTTGATGTAGAGCTGCGCGACTTCGTCGCCGGCGCGCGATCCAGTATTGGTGATATCGGCACTGATCGTCGCATTGCCCTGCGGCTGGGAAGGCGGCGTGATCTTCAGATTGCTGTACGCGAATTTGGTATAGCTCAAACCGTAGCCGAAGCGATACAAGGGCGTGAACGATTGGTCCGTGTAGTTATAAGCGCGCCCCGACGGCTTGTAGTTGTAGTACAGAGGCAGCTGATCCGAGGATCGCGGGAAGGTGACCGGAAGACGGCCGCCTGGGTTGTAGTCGCCGAAGAGGACATCGGCGGTGGCGTGGCCGCCCTCTTCGCCGGGGAACCAGGTTTCGACAATCGCCGGGATATTTTCCGCGGCCCAGCCGACTGTCGCCGGCTTGCCGGAGACGAGCACGAGAATGACGGGCTTGCCTACCTTGGCGATGGCTTCCAGGAGCTGCTGCTGCACGCCGGGCAGATCCAGGTTGGCGCGGTCCCAGTTCTCGCCGGTGGTCACTTCGGATTTGTCACCCAGGACGACGATGGCGACATCGCTCGCCTGCGCTGCTTTCACAGCGTCGTCGAACCCGGCGGTCGAATTGCCCAGATGCTCGCAGCCTTTGGCATAGGTCACTTTCGTATTGGGCGAGACGGCGGCCTTGACGCCCGCCAGCACCGTGATCAACTGGCCGGGCTTAGGCTTCGTCGAGTAGTCGCCCAGCTGCGCTTCATCGGCGTTCGGGCCGATTACGGCGACCGATCCAATCGCCTTGCTGAGCGGCAGCACGCCTGTGTTCTTGAGCAGGACGATGCTTTCGCGCGCTTCGTTCAATGCGACCTGACGGTGCGCGGGGCTGTCCCAGTTGGGGTTATCCTTCCAGTCCCACTTCGTCTTGGTGATGGGGCGATCGAAAAGGCCAAGCCGAAAGATCACGGTGAGGATGCGTCCGACGGCGAAGTCCAGGGTCTTCGGCGAGACCTGGCCCGACTGCACGGCGGTCAGCAGAAACTGCTTGTAGGTGTCGCCACAGTTACAGGAGACCCCGGCTTCAATGGCTTTGCGCGCGGCGTCGACTTTATCTTGCGAGACGCCGAACTTGGTGTAAATATTATCGATCGATCCGCAGTCGGAAACAACAAAGCCGTCGAAGCCCCACTCCTGCCGCAGGATGCCGAAGAGGAGATCCTGGGATTCGGCGCAGGGCACGCCGTCGGTCCAGGTCGTGTAAGCGTTCATGACGGAGCCGGCCTTGGCTTCCATAAAGGCCGCTCGGAATGGGACTAAAAACACTTCGCGCATCACGCGGTCGGAGTACCCGACATCGTGGCTGTCACGGCCGCCGAGCGGCGCGCCGTGCGCCGCGAAGTGCTTGGGTGTGGCGATCAGATTGTGCGACTGGTACGACTTGATCCAGGACACGCCGATGCGCGAGACGAGATATGGATCCTCGCCAAACGTTTCCTCCATCCGTCCCCAGCGTGGGTCGCGGGCCACGTCCAGCACGGGGCACCACGCCTGATAGGTATTTGCCTCCAGACACTCCTGCCCGGTGATGTCGCCGACATTCGCCGCCATTTTCGTGTTCCATGTCGCGGCCAGTCCGAGCGCCTGCGGGAAGATCGTGGCGCCCTCGCCGTAGCCGAAGCCGTGTGTCGCCTCGGCTTTGCTCAGGGGCGGAATGCCCAGGCGCTCATTGCCGGGAATGCCCCAATCTTCGCTCAGCTCCCGGACCTTCTCTTCGTTCGTCATCCGCTGCAGTAAATCGGCCACACGGAGGGGAACCGGCTGCGCCTTGTCCTTATAGATTGGCGATCCAGGCGCCTGCGCCCCGGCCGCCGTCGCGATCGCAAGCACCGCGAGCGCGCTCAGCGCAAAGTAATTTCTTGACATCAATGCCCCTGTTTTCGAGTCGATAGAATTGGATTTACGGAGTAATGGTCTTGGCGATCTGCGTCTCAGTCAGGCCGAGCGCCTTCAGCAGACCGGTCGCCATAACACGGTCGCCACGCTCGTTCATGTGGACGCCGTCCGTCGTGAGGATATTGTCGGGTCCGGTCTTGGCCTTTAAAATCGTGACGGCGTCGCCGTTCAGATCCGCGAGGACACAGTGCTTTTGCTGCGCGAGATAGCGCAGAAATTGATTGTAATACACCATTTTCGTGTTGAAGGGACCGTTGAGATCCTCCATGATCGGCGTGCAGGTTTGGAGGACGACATGAATCTTCGCGGCCTGCGCCTTATCCACAATCGTGGTCATGTTCGCCATGTACTCGTCGAAAGGCACATCGCCGTGCCAAACATCGTTGCCGCCGGCATCGATCGTCACCCAGTCCGGCTTTTTGGCGATCACATCCCGGTCGAGCCGCGCCAGCATATCGTGGGACGAATTTCCGCTCACGCCCGCAGCGATGGGAACGATCGCAGCGCCATTGTCTGAAAGCGCCTTCAGAACGAGTTCAAGGTATCCCGTGGGGTGCGACATTCCCTGCTCCGTAATGGAGGCGCCAAGAAATGCAAACTTCTCACCCGGTTTGACGATTATCCCCTGCCCCCGCTCGTTCGCCAGGAATGTATTCTTATGAATTGCATTAGCGGCAATTGACGCACTTGACAAAGTTAATGCTCCCATCGCTGTCAGCAGCGCCAGCCATCCAAATTTTCCGCTCAAGATACTCGCCGCTCCTCTTAACTTATTGGATTCATTATACACTAGGGTTATTAAGGTGTCAAGAAATATTTCACCGTGGAAACGCACTGGGTTTGCGACTAGCTTTGCAAGATAATTCGATAATCCCTATTAGATTATCGAAAATAACTATATAGCATTGGGCAGCCGGCGACTGAAGTCGCGGCTAGAAGTGCACGATGTGCCCCTACGGGCACTCCAGAGATCATTGACGTTTGCGTTTCCAATCTGGAGTCCACGGAGGTGGACATCGTGCACTTCTAGCCGCGA
>NZ_JBDSQY010000343.1:0-10259 GCF_039929585.1 Capsulimonas sp. | reverse complement strand
CAGGAGAAGAAAAACAAGCGGCCGGTCGAATGCGAATGGGAAGTGCATGGTGTCCGTGTTAGGTCAAGCGCACGCGATGGGTCTGTGAGATTAGGATACCATGAAACCGATAGGGATCGCGCGCCTTAATGACAGGCTTAAGTCCAGCTATGGATGCAGTCTGCTTCTTAAAGGACATAATTGCCGCAGAATGCCCGGATCGGCCGGCGGTTAAAACCGCGCCTTCAAGAGCGCAGAAGTCCGCCTACGCGGACTGCATTATCCTTGCCGATATGGCCGAATGTGATGCTTGCCATAAAACACTCACGTGATCGACAATGTAGTCCCCACAGGGGGACTTCTGCGCTCTTGAAGGCGCGGTTTTAACCGCCGGTCGATCCAGGCATCTGCACTGTCTAACTGCCCAAACACGTCCATTCTTAGGCTAACCTAAATTCCGACATCCTACTTCGCCACCGCCCACAGGCTCCCGGGCGGCGGGGTTGCATGAATGCCCTGTGTGCTGAGCGTCGCGATGCGCAGGCGGTTGAAGGCGCTGTCGATGGCGATCTGCTGCATGACTTGCGGCGACGGCGGTCCCATGGCGCGCATGGCCTGCGCGAAGCCCTGCTGCGCTTTTCCCAGAGCGTCGTTGAACACACCTTCGTAGCTCGCGCTGTCGGTGATGCGCTGGTGATTTTTGAAGACCGTGCTGCTTTGGCCCACCACGTGGATCTGGCCGTAGGGGCTGGGACCATCGATCGTCACCGTCACGTCGATGCAGTCGCCTTTGTCCTCTTTAAAAGCGGCGTGGATGTCCGCGACGCAGCTACCCGGGGCGTACTCCTGATACAGCATGGCGCCGCCCGCCGTCGCGCGCCGCAGATCGTCGCGCAGGTTCGATCGCTCGATATCGGACATCGTCATACCGCTGAGCGAAGTCGTGACATCGACACTGCCAAAGAGCATCAAGCGCCGCTCCCCGGCATGGATATCGACGACTGGAACGATGAGCGTCGCGTCCGGGCTAAAGTCCAGAACCCCCTCCGTCAAAATCGCAGGCGGCACGAGCAGCACGGCCGAAACCGTGTACGCTCCCGTGTGGTTGTCGACGAACAGCACGACGCCTTTGTCCGGGTACTCGTGGATCAGCCATCCCGTGTTTCGCTCCGGCTGATAATACGAAACTCCCGCATGTCCGAACTCATGCTTGATGCTGTCGAGCGTTGGGCTCGAGTCATAACGGATGAGGATCGCCGTCGCGACATCGTTCTTGTCGTCCCGGCCGCCGAACAGCACGTTCAGCCGATCTCCAGACCCTTTGGGCGTCGAGATCATCAGCGACCATGGGATGGCGTTGCCGCGCTTGGCGATCTTATAATGATCCTTAATGCTGCTCGCCGTGGATTTCCCCAGCTCAATCGCGTCCCACTGCTGCCCTGTAAAGTCGGCGAGACTGGGAAGCGTGAAGTCCGGTTTATCGTCCTTGGCGTGTGCGGGAGAAACGATCGCCGCGAATAGCGCGAAGAGAAGGCAGAAGGCGCTCGCCCGTTTCATGTGAAGCATTGGAATGGTCCTATTCGAGAAAATGTTTGCCCATTCTTGCAGCAACGATTCCATGACATGGCATGGAGGCCTAATGTTCCACGCCGCCGTCACCAATCCTGCTTTTTCGCAAAATCCAGCACACTTTTCAGCTTTGACTGATCGGCGGGACCGAACGGAGCGCCGTCAATCGTCCATGGATTTTTATCCTTTTCGCCCACTAGAAGCTGCTGCGTCTTATTGAAGCGAGAGTGTCCATCGCAATAAAGGACGTTGGCGGCTTGCTGATGACCCGCAAATAAGCTTCCATCCTTCGTCTCATCACTGCTCAACTTTGTGAACGCCTGAGGCAAGAGGACATTGATGTCATTGTAAGCCGCCGTCGTTTCCGTTACCATGATCACGCCTTCGGGAGAGCCGATCTTCGCCATTCGAAGTCCGTGTGGAAACTGATCCGCGAACGGGCCGAACCGGCGATTCCCATCATTCGCCGAGTTTACGGCGTACGAACGGCTAAACCCGTCGCGCTCAACGTCATTGTTTTTTCCAATCGCCGGATTGTCGGAGCACTGGAAGATAGCGGGGTTCTTTACGTAAACATTAATTGGGACGCGCCAAGAAATTAACTTGCCATTTGCGCCGTTCCGCGCTTGTCGGGCCGGCAAGAATCCATCGTTATCCTGCGTGTACTGCGCAAAGGCAGCGCCCAGTTTCCGCATATGATCGTGGCAAGGCACGATCCTGGCGTAGTGCCGCAGCGACTTCATAATCCGCGCGCCGATCACGACCATAGGGATAAGAACCAACATCGCCACGAGGAAGCACCCGATATTCACCTTATTAGGAAAAGCTTTGCGCAGCCATTTACGGATCATTTCGTTCCTTTTTGAGACTGCTTCTCGGAAAACTCCAGAACCGTTCGCGCCTTCTTCGCATCATCTGGCGAGAACGGCGCGCCGTCTATCGTCCATGGATTGAACTTGGCCTTTGAACCCAGCATTGCCATCGGAGGCATCGCTTTCACATGTCCGTCCATGTAGAGATAGTTGGCGGCGCCGTTGTGTCCGGAGAATAGATGGCCTGTCCGGTCGTTGAGATCCCGCACATGCGTAAAGCCCTCCGGGAACAGAAGGTTGAAATCATTAAACGCCGCTGTTGTTTCGACAACCCCCACGACAAGCTCAGGGCGCTTTATCTGACCGATAGATAGTCCCTGCGGAAATCGATCCGCAAACGGCCCAAAGCCGTGATGGCCGTCGTTCGTGGAATTGACGGCGTAAGAACGACTAAAATCATCCTGCTCTAAGTCATTGCCGTCCTCATTATCTTCGTCGGTGGCGGCAGGATTGATCGGACAGCAATAAGCGGCGCCATTATTGACATAACGCCAAATAGTCGCTCGCCAGGAAACCGTTCTTCCGTAAACTTCCGAATTACTTTGGCGTGGCGGCAGCATCTCGTCATTATCCTGCGCGTACTGCATCATCCCAAGGCCAATCGCCTTGAGATTACTGGGACAGCTCATTTGCTTCCAATGCGTCCATACGGACCCGCGGAATGTCGACATCTGATGCAATACGCCAGCAAGAGCGATGCCGCCAATGAGAAAGCAAGCCACGTTAATCCAATTTGGGAACATCTTACGCAGAGTTTTAGCGACCATGAATTTGCCTCACAGATATTGCTTCGCGCCGTACTCAATCACGCTTGTCGCGGTCGCCTGATTCGCCGCCGAGAACGGCGCGCCGTCGGTCGTCCAGGGATTGACTCCAAGAGCGGTTGTCCCAAGAAGAGTTTCCGGACGCTTCCCCTTCACATGCCCATCGCAAAAGAGAACGTTCGTCATGCCTTTGTGACCGCAGTATAAATTTCCCGTCAGCGAGTGTGCATTCGTCGGATGCCGAAAGATATCCGGCGCCAGAACATTGAAATCACAATAAGACGCCGTCGATTCCACGACAAGCGCCAGCGAGCTTGGGGCATCGGTCTTGGCTAGCGGGAATCCCTTCGGGAACTTGCCGGAGAACGGACCGAAGCATCCCGCATCGTCGCTGGTCGAGTTGACGGCGTAAGATCGGGCGAAGTCGCTGTCTTCTATCTTTTGTGAACTGATGGTGGTCGGCTTGGCCGCGACAGGGTTAGACGGACATCGGAAGATTTGAGTGCTTTTGATATACGGATAGACCGCGACGCGCCAGGTCACGGTATCCCCGTCCTTGCCGGTGTACTGGCGCGCGGGAAACTGCTCGTCATTATCCTGCATGTACTGCAGCATCCCTAGACCGACCTGTCTCATATGGCTGAGGCAGGATTGCGATTTTGCTTTATCATTGCTGCGGCCTGGATAATAAAACGGCAAGCTGATGACCAGAAGAAATATAACGATTGATGCGAGGCAGGCAACGAAACCGCGCGAGGGCTTGTATGGTTTGGCCGAATCAGATTCCATCGAATGCTCCTTCAACTCCATTTGAGATAACGTTGTTTGGTTGGTTTCGTTTCGAGTGGCTATCAGTTATTGCGAGAATACTTCGCGCCATACTCGATCACGCTTGTCGCCTTCGCTTGATTTGCTGGTGAGAACGGCGCGCCGTCGGCTGTCCAGGGATTGGATCCAAGGGCGCTTGTCCCAAGAAGAGCCTCCGGGCGCTTTGCCTTGACGTGACCATCGCAGAAGAGAACATTCGTCATGCCCGTATGCCCGCAAAACAAGCCGCCGGTCAGTGATTTTTCACTCGCTGGCCATCGGAATACCTCTGGCTTCAGGACATTGAAGTCATTGTAAGCCGCCGTGGATTCGACGACCGCCAGCAGCGCTTCCGGGTGCGCGGCCTTGCTGAGCGAATAGCCTCGCGAGAACTTGTCCGCGAATGGTCCGAAAGATTGCTGGCCGTCGCTCGTGGAGTTGACAGCATAAGAGCGGGTAAAGCCGTCACGCTCAATGTCATTTCCCTCAGGCGTCTGACCATTCAAGCGGGCAAGTGGATTGGAAGGACATTGGTAAAGGCTTCTGGATCGTACGTACGGGTCGAGGAGAACGCGCCAGGAGACAGTTGAGCCGTCTGCGCCGCGACCCTGGCGCAGGGGCAAGTCATTGTTATTATCCTGGGCGTATTGCTGGAGAGCCAGGCCAATCTGCCTCATATTACTCGCGCAAGAGACTTGACGACCTTTCCGGTGATCGTGTGGGAACGGGTAAATGAGATAGAATATGACCGCGATGATCGCGCAGTAGCCGGCTCGCTTGGCCCATAGCCTGAATTTAAGTTCTGATTGATATGAAAGCATAATTTTTCTCCGTTGATAATAAATGCATAATTCCGCCTGGTCGATTTCGTTTCGATTAAAGCCTCCCTCTCCCCGCATTCCAGAGAAACATATATTCTCTTGGAGCTTCTTCTTTCACTTGGGCGTATGTTCGTTCAGAATATTGGATCGTGTTCATCGCCTTGGTTCGATCGCCGGCCGTGAACGGAGCGCCGTCCGTGGTCCATGGATTTGGGCCAGTCTGATCGAGCATTTGGGCGGGTTTTATCTGCTGGAAATGTCCGTCGAGGAAGAGGACGCTGCTCGTTTGGTTGTGGCCGGAGAAGAGATTGCCGACTCGTGTGCGAGCGTTCGATGGCTGCGCGAAGCCTTCGGGGAATAATGGATTGAAATCGTTGAACGCGGCAGTCGATTCGACAAGGGCGATGGTCTGGGCGGGGCTGGGCGCGTCGGACAGGGAAAATCCACGGTGGTATTTGTCCGCGAATGGGCCAAAGCATTTTTTGTCGTCGTGTGTCGCGTTGACGGCGTAGGAGGCGCCGAGGTCGTCAACGGTCAGCGGCGTACTCTCCGATGTGCTGGGAGCGCCGGGATGGGATGGGCACTGGTAGAGACTTCGGGACTTCGCATAAGGGAAGATCAGATAACGCCAGGAAACCAGGGAGCCATTTGCGCCGCTCGCATTTTGACGCGGGGGCAGATTTTCGTCATTATCTTGAGCGTATTGCAGCAGGGCAAGCCCCAATTGCCGGAGGTTGCTGGCGCAGGTGAGACGAGGCTCGCGTCGTATGACGGGCCTAAATAGAAGAGGAAAGAGAATCAGAGCGAAAATTGTCAGGGCGACGGCGATGCATGCGCCCCCGATGAAGTTGCTGCGGCCGATCATGGTTTATCTCCTTTCATTGAGATAAACCTATCGTACCGTATCGACACGGAGAACCGAACGGTTAATCGATACGCTTGCAATTCAGCTGGCGGCGGCTTTGCAGCATCCATCCCCAGCTCGTGGAAACCCAATGGTCTCGTATAGTCTGATCCATCACGCCGCTCTGCTCCTGACCGGTCTTCGGATTTCGGATGGTGATCGCTTGGCGTTCTACGGCTTCGATGTCGGCGGCGGTTCCGGCGGGCTGCAGCGTGAAGGCGACGATCCGCGTGTGCGTGCTCATCGATTTCACCAGGGAGAATGTTGCGGCAAGGCCGTCCTTGCGGGTCTGAAGAGTGTAGCACTCGCCCTTGGCGTCCGTACCCATAAAATCGGGTGACGTGCTGGCGAGCGCGCCGCCCGCGTCCTCGCGGTCCAGCGCGGCGTTTTGTTTGTTGTAAGCGATGTGAATGGCGCTGCGCGCCCCGGCGGCGATGTCGGCGTAAGCGGCGGTGGCGAGCGCTCCTATCAAGAGGAGCGGGAAGACCAGCGCCGCGTGGCGGTTGTTGTGCATAACGGACGTTCCTAAAACCTGTGGCGCTCAAGTGCGCTACCGGTATTATTGTCGGTCAATGTCTGCGAATGCTGGAATCGAACGACTTTTAGGAAGGAATAGGCGGTTCTATCCGTGCGTGATCGATGTCCCTTTCGTCACTCCGGTATCGTTGATCGTGTCCACCGTAAAGAAATAATTTACGCCGACATTGAGCGTGTGGATATCCAATGAGTTCGCGCCGTAAACCTGATAGTTGCTGAACAATTTGTCTTTGGCGATCCCGTAACGGACGATGTAGGCGTCGGCGCCGGGAACGGCTTGCCAGGCGATCGTCGCCTGCCGTCCGTCGGCGGCGTCGCGCTTCACCTGTACTCCGGCGGCTTTGCCCGGCGCCTTGCCAAGACCGCTGCCGAAGAGGCGCAGGCCGCTGAGGGAGAATTTGGCGCCGCCTGGGGAATGCGTGTTGGTGATGCGGGCGTAGCGCGCCTTGACGGGATTGTCGAGCTGGGCGTAATCGTGTGGGGCGTCGCGCCGGTCCGTGCTGCGGTCGACAATGGTGGTCCAATGTGTCCCGTCACTGCTGACGTCGAGCTTGTATCCGTAGCCGTCCTGAAGCCGTCCCAGTTGTGTGGAGCCTTCGTCGGCGAAGTTAATCTGCGCGGCGTCGATGCGGCAAGGCTTGCCCAGATCGACTTGCAGCCATTCGCCCGGATCGCCGGTGCTGGCCGACCACCAGGAGCGCATGTCTTCGTCAAAGGCGGCGTCGATAGGGTGCGCGTCGAGAGTAGAAGATGCGGTCGCGGTCTTCTTGTAGTCCAGCAGCATCCAGCCAGGCGAATTTCCCTTGGATGGATCTTTGACCCCGCCGGGCGCGTACTGGGGGTAATCGCCTAAATACGTGTCGGCGACCATTTGGCCGTCGCGGGTAAACCATGCCGGGAAGAATCCCAGGCGGCGCTCGAACATGTGCCGGATGGAGATCGTCATCGTCGAGACATGCCAGAACCGTCCTCCGAGATCCTGGAAGGTCGAGCTGTGTCCTGCGCCGGCCGCGAAGCCCGTGGGCTTGAACGAGAAGGGGCTGTACGGGGCGTATGTGAACGGCCCGAGGGGATGATCTGAGACATACACGCCGTCGTTGTAGGATTTGTACTGCGTGCCGGGCGCCGAATATTGAAGGTAATACTTACCGCCATGTTTGGTCATCCACGAGCCTTCGATCCAGGCGCCGTCTTTTTTGTAGGGCGGGGCGTCCGTCGGCTCCGCCGGAATATCCCCGCCGTGGCTGGCGATCACGCCGACAAGGAAAGGTTTTTTATCCGTGAGAGGCTTCAGCCCATTCTTCGGATCCAGCTCCTGGCCGACGATCGGGTCTTTGTCGCTGCATCCGCTATAAAGATAGACACGCCCATCGTCATCCTTGAACAGGTCCGGATCACCCTGGTTCTGCGTGTCACTCGCGAGTTTCCAGACCCCCTTGCCGGGATCGTCCGTCTCGTAAATTCCCGCGCCGCCGGCGGTCCAGTACAGCTTGCTGTCGATTTCCAGAACGGCGGGCGCATAGTTGTCGATCGGCAGTCCGGTCTGCGTCACGAATATCCAGTGGAGGAAATCTTTGGAGCGCCAGTAGCCCTGGCTTTTCGACGCGAACAGCCAGTACTCCCCTTTGTAAACGATCATCGCGGGATCGGCGGCTTCCCGGCGGCTCGGCAATTCATTCTGAAAACAATAGGGTAAATCCATCGGGTTGCAGAAGGTCGGTGCCCGTCCGGCGGCGGAGGCGTGAGTGGAATACAGCAGTGATGGAAGGTAGAGGGCAAGAAGGGAAACGAGCGAGAGACAGGTCTTCGATGACGTGAATGTCGATTTCATGTCCTAGGATACCATGGCTTTCGCTCGTTTTGTACTGATTTGCACCAGGGTAATTTAAATTTAACGACTGTGTAAGAAATCCCTCACAGAATCGCGGATATCGATATGAGCATCCGTCAAGTTTGTGGGCAGAATCCCATATTCTGAGGTCGCTTCGTAATCCTCAAAGGCGACTGTGACAGGCGTGCCTCCGGCTGGAATCTCTCCCGAGACGACCGATTTCGGCTTCTTAGCGATCAGCGCCCGGATTTCATTCGGCGTCAGCGACGCCGTGGCGATATGGTTGGCGAAGGGCATGGCGGCGTAGAGGTCATAGTAGGAGATCGTGCGGCTATGGAAGGCGACGAACATGCCTCCGCCGCTCGGGTTGATTGCAACCGCCGCGCCGGTGGATCGGCGCATGGCGTCGACCAGCACCTGCGTGGTGATGCGAAGACGCTCGTCCGGCGTCGCGCCCACCTGGGCGATCGTTCCGGCGTCCCTCAGGAACGGCGTCGTGAATGGGGCGATGGCTGCCGCGACATCGGGCGCGTCTTTGGTCGATTTGTCGATCGGGATCATCTCGTCGTGATACTTGTCCAGCGTCCAGCCCTTCGCGTCGTGCAGAAACGTCAGATCGAATCGGCCTAAATTGACCCCAAATTCGCCGTCCTGAACGATGGGGATCACGGCGCCGTCTGGATTGACGGCGGTCAGCGGCGTGTAAAGAAACGTATGCGAGTGGCCGCCGACAATGGCGTCGAGGCCGGTCGTCTCGCTCGCGAGCAGCATGTCTTGATCGGAGCCAATGTGCGTGAGGGCGATGAGGATATCGCAGTCGCGTCGCGCCTTCGGAATCCATTCCTTGGCGGCTTCGATCGGATCCGTAAACACAAACCCCTTCGTCTGCGGATAGCCGCCTGAAGTCTTCGTCGTCAGCCCGAGAAATCCAACGCGCACGCCGTTCCACTGTCGGACAACATACGGCTGCACGCCTTCCAGCAGTCCGCCGTCGCTCGCCCGAACGTTCGCGCAGACCCACGGGAACTTCGCGCGCTTGATCACGCGCCGCAGCGCTGTCTGTGCGCCCTCGAAATCGCCTTGCTGCGTGGCGTCACGCCCCTTAAATTCATTGTTACCGATGGCCGCCATCTCATACCCCACCGCGTTCATCGCCTCCACGTCCGCCACGCCTTCATAGGCGTTAGACAGCGGCCCACGTGTGAACGTATCTCCGGCGTCCACCAAGAGCGTCGGATTGTGGATCTTCGCACGCAGACTGCGAATCAGCGTCGCCCGCCGCGCCGCGCCGCCTCGCGACGGGTTCTCCGCCGAACTCTTTCCCACCTCCGTGTAAGGAAACGGCAGGATATGCCCGTGCAGATCGTTCGTGTGCAGCAGCGTCAGCGTGAACGAACCCGGCTGAGGCAGAGCGACCGGGAAGGACATGGACGCCGGCAGATCGGCCGGCGCCGCATGGATGGGCGCGCCGCCGAGGAGCAGCGCCGCCAGCAGGAAGACGATGGGTTTGTGAGTCATGACATTTCTCTTCACTCAATGTGGCCGAAATAAGCAAGCATAACACAGCGGTCGGCGGTTAAAACCGCGCCTGCAAGAGCGCCGAAACCCACCTTTGTGGGTTACATATTCGAATTCGGTACCGTCTGAAGTGGTGCACACATTAGACATTATCGTGAAGGATTATGTAGTCCTCGCAGGGGGACTTCTGCGCTCTCATAGGCGCGGTTTTAACCGCCGGCCGCTGTGTTATGTTTGCGCGCCTTACGGGCTATTCCCGTGTCACGCTCAGGTGCTCTAAGATCAACTCTGCCGTCGCGAGGTTCGTGGCGAGGGGGACGTTGTGCGTGTCGCAGGCTTTCATGAGGGCGTTGATGTCGGGTTCGTGGGGATGGGCGGTGAGCGGGTCGCGCAGGAAGATGACGGCTTTGACCTGTTCGGTCGCGATCAGCGCGCCGATTTGGAGATCGCCGCCGAGCGGGCCGCTGAGCATCTTGGTTACGGGCAATCCCGTTTCCGTCTCAATGTTCGTTCCGGTGGTCCGAGTCGCGACCAGCGATTCGGCGCGGCAGGTTTCCAGATGGCGCTGAACGAACTCGATCATGTCGTGCTTCTTGTTGTCGTGCGCGATCAGCGCGACATATTGCGATGTGGTCATAAAGCGTTCCTTAAGGGTGG